>CATJRT010000154.1 GCA_949742895.1 uncultured Eubacteriales bacterium
GCCAGGGCGGTGGGCCGCACCAGGGGCTTGCCGTAGTACTCGCCGTCCTGGGGCAGCTTCACGGTGATATCCTCGATGGAGGCCTCGCCCCGCATCACCCTGGCGGCGGCCATCACGGCGTCGATGATCTGCTTATAGCCGGTGCAGCGGCACACGTTGCGATACTTGGTGAACCACTCACGGGCCTCCTGGCGGGTGGGGTTGGGGTTACTCATCAGCAGGGCGTAAGTAGAGACGATGAAGCCGGGCGTGCAGAAGCCGCACTGCACCGCACCGCAGTTCATCCAGGCCACCTGAATGGGGTGGGGATGCTGAGGCGTGCCGATGCCCTCGATGGTGATGACGGTGCTGTACTCCTTGATGGCTTTTACCTTCCGGGTGCAGGAGCGAATCAGCTCGCCGTTCAGGATGACGGAGCAGGAGCCGCACACGCCGGTGCCGCAGCCCACCTTGGTCCCCGTCAGGCCGATGCGGCGCAGGACGTCGGCCAGGGTGTCCACCTCGGGGTCGCAGGTGAAAACCCGGTCCACGCCGTTGATGTTCAGCCACATTTTTCTCAGATTCATGGGGTGTCCTCCTTAAAGATTGTGATTTGATTTTGTGGTATCCAGGGCATGCACATGAGGCAAACGGTTTTCTTATAGGAATTATACAGGCAAAAATATCGGTTTGTCAAAAGAAAAAGTCATTTAGGAAAAATAGTGTACAAAACCAAGAAAGCACAATAATTGCATGGATTACGGGAAAATAATTGTTTAATTTCGACAATATACACCAGAAAAAACGAATATATCATGCGAGTGAGCTCCGTACCTCAGCTCATAATCGCATTTATTTTTGTTTGAAACGCCTAATAGTTTTCATAAATGATAAAAATAATGAAAACTGTATTGACGCGAGGACAAAACCGCTCTACAATTTGCTTGTACCTGAAAAACAGGGAGGCAGACTGGCTGTTCCTGTTCAGGAAATCAAAACCCACCCTGAACTACACGGGCTGCTCAGGGCGAAACGGAGGATTTTATTATGAGCAAAATGGAGTACCTCAAAAATATGCCTATCGCTGTCCTGGGCGGCGGCGCTGTGGGCAAGACCTGTGCCGCCGACATGAAGCTGGCCGGCCGGGAGGTCCGCATTTACGATGCCATGCCTTTTGCCGCCAGTTCTCTGAAGGATCTGGATAAGACCGGGATTCTGCTGGACGGCATTCAGCGCAACAAGTATTGCTTTGAGCGTTCCGGCCGTGCTTTTTTTGATATGGTGACCACTGACATCGCCGCCGCTGTGAAAGGGACGGGGCACATTGTCGTGGCTATGGGCTCCTGGGGCCACGAGTCTGTGTTCCGCGCCCTGATCCCCCACCTGGAAGACGGCCAGGTGGTCAATGTCTTCGCCGACAACTTCGGCTGTCTGCTCCTCCGCCGTCTGATGCGGGAGATGGGCTGCACCAAGAAGGTCATCGTAGGCGGCTGGTCCTCCGCTCCCTACGGCACTCGGATTGAGTCCATCGGCAAGTTCCAGTTCCCCCATGTCAGCGCCAAATACCGCGCCATCACCCTGCGGGGCGCCGCCCTGCCCATGAAGGACACCGACGACTTCCTGGAGGCCTCCAAGTACCTGCCCTGTATGGACGCCGTGACCCAGGGCGAGGGCCCCTCCAAGGCCAACACCATCCTGGATGTGGACTTCGCCAATGTCAACCCCGTCATCCACGTCCCCGCCACCGTGCTGGGCGTGTCCACCATGGAGAACTGGGGCGTTATCTTCTGCGGCAACGATAAGACCACCTACTCCATGTACTCCCACGGCCTGTGCCCCTCCATCTGCGAGGTGCAGTATCAGTTCTACAACGAGGAGATCGCTCTTGCCAAGGCAATCGGCGTGGGCTGCCCCGAGTACAAGTATGAGATGTTCTTCTCCCGCCGCAGCGTGCTGACCCAGGAGTACATGGGCCTGGACGAGAACGGCAACGACAACGTGGTCTTCCCGCTGGACCAGCCCTCCAACGAGGGAAACACCGGCCCCAACACCATCCATCACCGCTATATGACCGAGGACGTGCCCATCGGCTGCAAGATCTACCACGACCTGGGCGTGCAGTACGGCGTGCCCACCCCCATCATCGACTCCATGATTATCCTGGCCGGCGCCATGCACAAGAAGAGCTTCTTCCAGGACAGCCGTTACACCCTGGCCTATCTGGGCATTGACGACATGTCCAAGGAGGACCTGCTGGCCTACCTGAACGACGGCGTATATAAGAAGTAACTAAAAACCAGGCCGCTCTGAGCATTCCCCAGGGCGGCCTGGAAGATAAAGAGGGAGACCATGAATTTTAATACCAATTACAAGCTGGAGCGCTACATTCTGGACACCAAATGGGAGGACCTTCCCGCCCAGGTCCAGGAGCGGGCCAGGGGCTGCGGCATCGACCTGATGACCGCCCTGATCCTGGGCAGCCAGGGCCGGCAGTTTGCCGCCGGCAGCAAGCTGGCTAAACAGCTCTACTCCGGCGGAGATGTGCCTGTGGTGGGCGCCCCCGACACCTACAGCTTTATCGGCGCCACGGCGGCTATGGGCCACGGCTCCAACTCCTTCGACATTGACGATGGCCACAACATGATCAAGGGCCACCCCGGGACCTCCTTTGTCGCCGGTATTCTGGCGGCCGGTTTGGAGAAGAATATTACATACCGTGAGTACCTGACCACCCTGGTCGTCGCCTATGATGTGGCCGTCCGCACCGGACTGGCAATCCAGGACCACTACAGCTTCCTCCACAGCACCGGCGCCTACGGCGCGGTGAGCACCGCCGCCGGGGTGGGCCGCATCTTCGGCCTGAGCAGGGAGGAGCTGAACAACGCCCTCTCCGTGGCCGACTTCCACGCCCCCCTCACCCCCGTCATGCGGGCGGTGGAGTACCCCTCCATGAACAAGGACGGGGTGCCCTTCGGCGCTCTTCTGGGGGCCATGGCCGTACTGGAGACCCAGGCCGGCACCACCGGCAGGACCTACACCCTGGAGCTGGAGGAGTACCAGCCCCTGCTGGACACCCTGGGCAAGACCTATGAGATCATGAACCTGTACTTCAAGCCCTTCACCTGCTGCCGCTGGGCTCACCAGCCCATCCAGGCCTGGCTGGATATGAAGCAGGCGGAGCATATCTCCGGGGCTGACATCTCCCGGGTCACCGTTCACACCTTCAACTCCGCCTCCCGCCTGTCCAAGATCGTTCCCCACCGGGCGGACGAGGCCCAGTACAACATCGCCTGGCCGGTAGCCGCCGCGCTGGTCCACGGAGATCTGGGCTACAGGCAGGTTACGGAAGAGGCCCTGGACGACCCCGCCGTGCTGGACATGATGAAGCGGCTGGACTTTGTGGTGGACCCCGAGATGGACGCCCAGTTCCCCGAAAAGCGCCTGGCCTGGATCGAGGTGGCCCTGAAGGACGGACGGATTTTAAAGTCCCTGCCCTACGCCGCTCCCGGCGAGGCCAGCGACCACATCAGCCTGGAGTGGCTCTCCAGGAAATTTGTGCGGATCACCTCCGCTGTCATCCCGGAACAGTCTGCCAAGGAGATCCTGGCCCTGCTGCAGGGCGCCGAGGACGCGCCTCTGCGTGACGTGGTGGGCCGGATCAACGAGATTATGAGCAAGTAACGCAGCATCCCCAAGCGGGCCCAGCGAGCGAAAAAAGAGAAATCAATATTAATAGGAGGTGCCAATGTGAGGATCGAAAAACATCCGGTACTCGAATATGAACACGGCAAAACTGTCCAGTTCACCTTCGAGGGGCAGACACTGGAGGGGTACGAGGGAGAGCCCATCGCCGCCGCCCTCCACGCCAACGGCGTGCGGGAGCTGCGGGAGCACCACGGTCGTCCCCGGGGCTTCTTCTGCGCCATCGGCAACTGCTCGTCCTGCCTGATGGAGGTAAACGGCGTGCCTAATGTGCGTGTCTGTGTGGAGCCGCTGAAAAGCGGCATGGTCGTGAAGCTCCAGAAGGGCTCCGGCTCGCTGATGGGGGGTGCTGAGACATGAAATTTACAGACGTAGTGGTCATCGGCGGAGGTCCCGCCGGCATGAGCGCCGCCCTGGCCGCCGCCGAGACGGGCGTGCGTGTGACCATCATGGACCGCTGGAGTGAGCTGGGCGGACAGCTCATCAAGCAGACCCATCGGTTCTTCGGCTCCGAGCGGGAGCGGGCCGGCACCCGGGGCATTGAAATCGTGGACATCCTGCGCAAGCAGATCATGGAAAATCCCCGCATTGAGGTCAAGGTGAACACCGACGTGCTGGGCATCTACTCCGACCGGGTCATCTCCTACGAGGAGGGCGACAGATACGGCCACATGACAGCCGAGAAGATCATCATCTCCACCGGCGCCGCCGAGAAGATGCTCCAGTTTGAAAACAATGACCTGCCCGGTGTCTACGGCGCCGGTGCGGTCCAGACCCTGATGAATGTCTACGGCATCCAGCCCGGCCAGAAGGTGCTGATGATCGGCGCGGGCAACATCGGCCTGATTGTCACCTATCAGCTGCTTCAGGCGGGGGTGAACGTGGTGGCTATCGTGGAGGCCGCTCCCCGGATCGGCGGCTACAAGGTCCACGCCTCCAAGGTCCGCCGTATGGGAGTGCCCATCTACACCAAGACCACTGTGAAGGCCGCCCTGGGCGACACCCACGTCACCGGCGCGGTGCTGTGCGACATGGACGACAGGTTCCAGCTGGTGCCCGGCACCGAGCGGGAGGTCGAAGTGGACACTATCTGCCTGTCTGTGGGCCTGGCTCCCCTGAGCGAGCTGATCTCCCACACTGGTGCCAAAATGCACTACATCCCCCAGCTGGGCGGCTTCGTCCCCGAGCGGAACGAGAACCTGGAGACCACCGCCCCCGGCGTGTATGTGGCGGGCGACGTGTCCTGCATCGAGGAGGCCACCGCCGCTATGATTGAGGGCAGCATCGCCGGACTGTCGGCGGCCATCGCCACCGGCATGAACCGCCCCGATGTGCTGAAGAAGCGTGACGAATGGATCGAGCAGCTGAACATCCTGCGCTCCGGCAAGACCGGGCAGAAAATCCGGGATGGACTGGCTCTGATGGCAAAGGAGGGTTGAACGTGAGTGGAACATTAGACAGTACCGGCATCGCCAGCCGTGAGATGTTTGAAAAGCTCCTCCCCTCCGCCCAGCGGCGGGCCAAGGGCCCCTATGTGGTCATGGAGTGCTATGAGGAGATCCCCTGCAACCCCTGCTCCACCAGCTGCGCCTTCCACGCCGTGAAGATGGAGGCGCTGAACAAGTGCCCCGGAGTGGACTACGACGCCTGCCCCGGCTGCGGCAGCTGCGTCAGCCGCTGCCCCGGCCTGGCCTGCTTTGTTATCAACGAGACGGTGGGAGACGGCAAGATCGACATCACCATCCCCTATGAGATGCTCCCTGTGCCCCAGAAGGGCGACATAGTAGACGCCCTGGGCCGGGACGGCTTTGTGGTGGGCAAGGCGGAAATCGTCCGCGTCCTCAGCGGTCCCAAGATGGACCACACCAATGTGATTACCATGCGCGTGGACGCCTCCCTGCTCTATGACGCGCGCAGCATCCGCGTTTGAAAGGAGGGGGAACATCATGATGGACGAGAGCAAGATCATCCTGTGCCGCTGTGAAAACCTGACTCTGGCCGACCTGCACAAGATGCTGGATGAGGGCATGACCTCCATGCAGGAGATCAAGAAGAAATCCCGCTGCACCATGGGCCCCTGTCAGGGCCGCACCTGCAAGGAAATGATCGCCCGGGAGATCGCCAGCTACCTGGGCAAAACGGTGGACGAGGTGGACGTGCCCGTCAGCCGTATCCCCATCAAGCCCATCACCCTGGGACAGGTTCATCAGTTGAACGGAGGTGACGACGCATGAGGAAAACCGCAGACGTAGTGGTCATCGGCGGCGGCAACGCCGGTACCTCCACAGCCTACCACCTGACCAAGCTGGGCGTAAAGAACGTCGTGGTAGTGGAGCAGCAGTACACCCCCTTCGGCGGCTCCGGCCGGTGCGCGGCCATGTTCCGCCAGCAATTCGCCACCCTCTCCAACCTTCACGTGGCCAAGCTGTCCACCGACGAGTATGACCACCTGGGCGAGGAGACCGGCTTCGGCGACCTGGAGATCAGCAAGGGCGGCTACCTCCTTCCCGCCCACACTCAGGAGGATCTGGACCACTGCGCGGCCAATGTGAAGGTGCAGCGAGAATTTGGCTTTGACTCTCATCTTCTGGACCCCAAGGGCTGTAAAGAGGTCTCTCCCTATTTGGATGTGGAGGGCCAAGGCATTCTGGGCGGTTCCTACAACACCGGCGAGGGTGTCATCAATCCCATGAAGCTGGCCCTGGCCTATAAGAAGGGCGCCATGGATCGGGGCGCGGAGTTCAACAACTACACCAAGGTCATCGGCTTCAATATCGAGAGCGGCAAAATCAAGGGTGTTATCACCGACAAGGGCGAGATTGCCACTAACCGTGTGGTCAACGCCGCAGGCGAGTGGGGCAAATTTATCGGCCGTATGGCCGGCGTCTCCATCCCCCTGGAGCCTGAAAAGCACCAGATCGTCGTCACCGAGCCGCTGGAATACATCAAGGCGCCGATGATCTATTCTCTGTATAAGTATTACACCTACATCGTCCAGGTGAAGCACGGCGGATTCCTGATGGGTTGGTCTGACCCCGATGTGGAGGCCGGCGTCATCGATTTTACGCCGGAATGGAAATTCCTTGAAGAGCTCGCCAAGCGGGTGATCCCCCAGGTCCCCGCCCTGGCCAATGTGCGCATCATCCGCCACTGGGCCGGCCAGTATGGCAATCTGCCCGATCACGGCATTCTGGTGGGCGGCGTCCCCGAGGTAGAGGGCTTCTTCCTGGGTCTGGGCGCTACAAAGGCCACCATGTTCGCCGGCGGCCTGGGGACCCTGGCCGCCGAGGCCGCCATCGGAGCTAAGCTCAGCGTGCCGGAGGAAATGGTCCCCACCTATATGATCGACCGCTTTGCCAAGGGCAACCTGGTCATTGATCCGGCCCTGCTGTAAACAGGTGGAGCGCCCCCCGGAACGGCGCGCAGATAGACGGAAGGCATACTTATTTTGCAATAATCCAGGCATCTGAATGGCATGATTGTTTTCGATGCCTGGATTTTTGTTATCAAAGAAAGAGAGGTAATTGTGAACAAAAAGATTGAAATTGAGAAGGGCATTTTTATTCCAACCGCCATAATTCTGCTGGGCGTTATTCTGTTCGGTTTTGTTTTTAACGACTTCTTCAACACCACGATGACCTTCCTGTTCAACGCGGTAACCGACTGGACCGGCTGGTTTATGATGATTGGCTCCGTGGTGATGGTTGTCGCGTGTCTGATCGTCTGCTTCACCCCTCTCGCAAGCAAGCGGGTGGGCGGCCCGAGCGCGAAAGTGGAGTACAGTAACTTCGCCTGGATCAGCATGGCTATCTGCTCCGGCATCGCCACCGCGGTGGTGTTTTACGCGGTGGGTGAGCCTATCACCTACTTCCACAATCCCCCTGTGTGGTGGAATATTGACCCGGAAACTCCGGAGGCCGTGGTCCGCGCCATCTCTCAGTCGCAGTTCCACTGGGGCTTTATTTATTACGGCATCTTCACCTTCTGGGGCCTGATTGCCGGCTATATGATCTATAACCACAACCTGCCGCCCCGCCCCTCTTCCGCCTTTTATCCCCTCTTGAAGGATAAGGTTTTTGGCCCCATCGGGAAAGTGATTGACGTTCTGTCTCTGCTTGCCCTGATTGGCGGCATGGTCACCTCCCTGGGCTTCGGCGTACAGCAGTTTGCCTCTGGCCTGGATTATGTGTTTGGCATCAAGCCCTCCAATCTGATCTACATAGCCACCCTGCTTCTGGTCACCATCTCCTACACCGTCTCCTCTGGCCGGGGAGTAAAAAAGGGTATGGCCATCATCTCCAGCACCAACACCTACATCTATATTTTCCTGATCGCGTTCCTGTTCCTGCTTGGCGACACTGTGTTCGAGCTGAAGCTCCTCACCGCCAGCATCGGCCAGCAGATCATCGACTTTATCCCCAATGTGTTCTCTCTTGACCCCACCAACGAGGGACAAGGCTGGTTCCAGGGATGGACGGTGTTCTATATGGCCTGGATCACCGCATACGCCCCGCTGATCGGCTGCTTCCTGGCCAAGATTTCCAAGGGCCGCTCCTGGCGCTCCTATCTGCTGGTCAACATCTTCTGCCCTGCCGCGTTTGTGACTGTGTGGTTTGTGGCCTTTGGCGGCAACGCCATTTTCCAGGACCTGTTCAACGGGGCCAGCATAGGCGCCGAGGTGGCGGAGAAGGGGATTCCCATCGCCAACTACGCGCTGCTCAACCTGATGCCGCTGAAGGGGCTTACCATTCCCATTGTTGTGGCAGCTCTGTTCTTCTCGTTCATCACCCTGGCCGACGCTATGACCGGAACCATCGCCGCGATTACCGTCAAGCGTATTACCGAGGACGAGGCTCCTGTGCGCATCAAGTTTTTCTGGGGCATCCTGTGCGGCGTTACCACCTTCCTGTGCCTGTTCTGCCTGGGCTCCACCGGGACGACCTCTCTGCAAAATATGTCCATTGTATACGCCCTGCCCATTTATATTCTGACATTCATTTCCCTTCCCTGCCTGTGGCGAATGTGTGACGGCACGGTGGACCGGGAAATAAAAGCCCTTACCCCGCAGCAGCGGGAGTCCTTAGCCAATGGCGCCCCCATCGGACCGATGCCGCAGGAGGAGAGCACAGAATAATTTATAGACAGCTGTTGCGGCAGATGAAGCAAAAAAACAACCGGCCGCCGGCCGGTTGTTTTTTGCTGAACAGAAATTGAGGAGGGACTTACATGCCAAATTGTAAAACCGTGGTGCCTTACCGCGGGACACAGGAGCAGGAGGACCGGCTTCGCCGCTTCCTCCAGGACCACAAGGGCCAGCCGGGGGCGGTCATGCCCGTCCTTCAGGAAATCCAGAGCATCTTCGGATACCTGCCCGAGGAGGCCCTGATTATCGCTGCGGAGGAGATGGACATCTCCCTCTCCGAGCTCTACAGCGTGGGCTCTTTCTATGCGCAGTTCTCCTTCAACCCCAAGGGCGTGCATCAGGTGTCCGTATGCCTGGGCACCGCCTGCTATGTCAAGGGGGCGGCGGAGGTACTGGAGGCGGCGGAGAAAAAGCTGGGGATCTGCAACGGCAGCATCACCCTGGACGGCCGTTTCTCCCTGGACGCCACGCGGTGCATCGGCGCCTGCGGGCTGGCCCCGGTGATGATGGTGGACAGCGACGTCTATGGGCGGCTTACTCCAGACCAGGTCGGGCCCATTTTGGACAAATACATGTGAGGAGCGGGAGGGAAACACATTGAAAACTTTGGAGCAACTGGATCAGATCCGAGCTCAGATCAGCGCCGAGATGGCCCCCCGCTTTGCGGAGGAGCGGGCCGAGGGCGTGACGCGGCACATTATGGTATGCGCCGGCACGGGCTGCACCTCCTCCAAGAGTCTGGACATCATCGCCGGGTTCCAGGCAGAGCTGGAAAAACAGGCAGTGGCGGACCGGAACCGGGTGGTGCGCACAGGCTGCTTCGGGCTGTGCGCCATGGGGCCTGTGGTCCTGATCTACCCAGAGGGAATCTTCTACAGCCATGTGACGCCGGGGGATGTGCCGGAGATTGTTTCAGAGCACATTGTAAACGGGCGGCTTGTGGAGCGTCTGCTCCACCGGGAGGCCGACACCGGCGAAATCACTCGCCGCCTGGACGACATGGAGTTTTACCAGCCCCAGCTGCGCATTGCCCTGCGCAACTGCGGAAAAATCGACCCTGAAAACATCAATGAGTATCTGGCGGTGGACGGCTATCAGGCTCTCACCCGCATTCTCACCGAGAAAACCCCGGCCCAGGAGATCATTGACACACTGAAGAGCTCCGGTCTGCGGGGCCGAGGGGGCGCGGGCTTCCCGGCGGGACAGAAGTGGCAGTTTACCGCCAACGCCTCCAGCGAAGACGGGGTGAAATTCGTCTGCTGCAACGCCGACGAGGGCGACCCCGGCGCCTTTATGGACCGCTCCATCCTGGAGGGCGACCCCCACAGCGTCATCGAGGCCATGATTATCGCCGGCTACACCGTCGGCTCCGACCAGGGCTACATCTACGTGCGGGCGGAGTATCCCATTGCGGTGCACCGCCTGGAGACGGCCATCGCTCAGGCCGAGGAATATGGTCTGCTGGGTGAGAACATCCTGAACAGCGGATTTACCTTCCGCCTGGCGCTGCGCCTAGGCGCGGGGGCCTTCGTGTGCGGCGAGGAGACCGCTCTGATGACCTCCATCGAGGGCCGCCGGGGCGAGCCCCATCCCCGTCCCCCCTTCCCGGCGGTCAAGGGTCTGTTCCAGAGGCCCACCCTGCTCAACAACGTGGAGACTTACGCCAACGTCACCTGGATTCTCAACCACGGGGCCCAGGCCTACGCCGCCATCGGCACGGAAAAATCCAAGGGCACCAAGGTCTTGGCCCTGGGGGGAAAGATTGCCAACACCGGCCTGGTGGAGGTCCCCATGGGCACCACGCTGCGCACCATCGTGGAGGAGATCGGCGGCGGCATCCCCAACGGCAAGCGGTTCAAGGCCGCCCAGACCGGCGGCCCCTCTGGCGGCTGCATCCCCGCCTCCCTCATCGACACCCCCACCGACTACGATTCCCTGGCCGCCATCGGCTCCATGATGGGCTCCGGCGGGCTGATTGTTATGGATGAGGACAACTGCATGGTGGACATCGCCAAGTTCTTCCTGGAGTTCTGTGTGGACGAGTCCTGCGGCAAATGCGCCCCCTGCCGGATTGGCACCAAGCGGCTCTACGATCTGCTGGACAAGATCACTAGGGGTGAGGGCACCCTGGAGGACCTAGACACCATTGAGGAGCTGTGCAACCACCTGAAGAGCAGCGCCCTGTGCGCCCTAGGCCAGACCGCGCCCAACCCGGTGCTGTCCACGCTGAAGCACTTCCGGGAGGAGTATGTGGCGCATGTGGTGGAGAAGCGCTGCCCGGCCGGCGTCTGCAAGAATCTGCTGCGCTACACCGTGGACCCGGAAAAGTGCAAGGGCTGTACGCTGTGTACCCGCTCCTGTCCCACCGGGGCCATCTCGGGCATCCTGCGGGCGCCCCATACCATTGACAACAGGAAATGCGTCAAGTGCGGCGCCTGTATGGACGCCTGCCGCTTCGGCGCGATCTCCAAGGGCTGAAGGGGGAGGAGACTATGGCTTTGAATGCTGTAAAACAGGTAAATCTGAAAATCAACGGGCTGGACGTATGCGTGCCCGAAGGGACCACGATCCTGGAGGCCGCCCGTTCGGTGGGTATCCGCATCCCTACCCTGTGCATTTTAAAAAATATTAACGAGATCGGCGCCTGCCGCATCTGCGTGGTAGAAGTGGAGGGAGCCCGCAGCCTGGTGGCCTCCTGCGTCTACCCGGTGAGCGAGGGGATGGTGGTGCGCACCAACACCGAAAAGGTGCGCCACTCCCGCCAGCTGACTCTGGAGCTCATCATGTCCAACCACCGTATGGACTGCCTGACCTGCGCCCGCAACTCCCACTGCGAGCTGCTTGCCCTGGCCAATGAGCTGAGGATCGACGCGGTTCGCTACGCCAACAACCAGCTCCCTCCCCAGATCGAGGACTCCGCCCTCCATCTGGTCCGGGACAACTCCAAGTGCATCCTGTGCCGGCGGTGCACCGCCACCTGTCATAAGGTGCAGCAGGTGGCCGTCATCAGCCCCAACGAACGTGGCTTCAAGACCCACATCGCCTGCGCCTACGACCGGGACCTGGGCGAGGTGGACTGCGTCTCCTGCGGACAGTGCGTGGTGGCCTGTCCCACCGGCGCGCTCACCGTCCGGGACGACACGGAAAAGGTCTGGGCCGCCCTGGACGACCCGGCCAAGCATGTGGTGGTGGCCCCCGCTCCCGCCGTGCGCGTCACCCTTGGCGAGTGCCTGGGAATGCCCATCGGCACCAACGTGGAGGGCAAGCTGGCCACTGCCCTGCGCCGCCTGGGCTTTGACCGGGTGTTCGATGTGGACACAGCGGCTGACTTTACCATTGTGGAGGAGGGCACCGAGTTCCTGGACCGGCTGCAAAACGGCGGCGTTCTGCCTATGATTACCTCCTGCTCCCCCGGCTGGATACGCTACTGTGAGCTGCATCAGCCCGATTTGATCCCCAACCTGTCCTCCTGCAAGTCTCCACAGCAGATGTTTGGCTCCCTGGTCAAGACCTACTACGCCGAGAAGGAGGGAATCGACCCCAGGGATATCGTCGTGGTGTCTGTCATGCCCTGCACCGCCAAAAAATACGAGGTCCAGCGGGAGGAGATGCGCCTTGCCAACGGCTGCCTGCCGGTGGATATCTCCATCACCACCCGGGAGCTCAGCAGCATGATTAAGCGGGCGGGTCTGCTCTTCGACCACCTGCCAGACGGGGAATTTGACGAGGCCCTGGGCGTGTCCACCGGCGCCGCCGCCATATTCGGCGCCACCGGCGGAGTGATGGAGGCTGCGCTGCGCACCGTCGCGGTAAAGCTGGCCGGCGTTGGGATGCAGGTGGATTTCCACGAGGTGCGCGGACTGGAGGGGATCAAGGAGGCGGGTTACTGCCTGCCCGGCCGCACGGTCCGCGTGGCGGTTGCCTCCGGACTGTCCAACGCAAAGAAGCTTCTGGACCGGGTGAAGAAGGGGGAGGCCCACTACGACTTCATCGAGATCATGGGCTGTCCCGGCGGTTGCATCAACGGCGGCGGCCAGCCCACGCAGCCCGCCGATGTCCGCAGCTTTACCGACCTGGTCAAGCTGCGCTCCGAAGCGCTCTATAGCCAGGATGTCAGGACCCAGCTGCGCCGCAGCCATGAGAACCCGGTGCTCCAGCAGATCTATCAGGAGTACCTGGGCGAGCCCGGCGGACACAGGGCCCACGAGATCCTTCATACGCACTATGCCCCCATGAGGAAGTACCGCACCTGACTGCGTTTCAATGAGCGGCTTTGCAGACGCAAAGCCGCTCATTGAAACCATCCTGTAAATGAACATCCGAAAGCACGTTTTTAGGAGAATCGTTAGCATACTGTGAGCGTCGGCCGTTTGGATTTATCATCAGGCTCTGGTGTAAAAGGTCGCCCGGCCCTTTCCGTGTTTGACTAGAACCCCCTTATCCGCCAACTGCTTGAGGGAGCTTTCCACCGAGGTCTTACCCAAGGTCGGACATAGCTCCATGACATCGGTCTTTGTAAATTTCCCCAGCCTGCTTTCTACAGCTCTACGCACCACTTCAATAGCCGGAGATTTCTCTCCTACTAACTCCAGTCGTTCATCCAGTTCCCGATACGCTGCCAGGATGACAGAGAGCAAATATTTGATGAACGGTGTGGGGTCATCTGTGTTCTCATACCAGCCACCCTGACTGGCCTCTAGAGCATCGTAGTACAAATCTTTGTTGCAGGCGATCTTGCTCTCCAGAGAGA
>CATJRT010000155.1 GCA_949742895.1 uncultured Eubacteriales bacterium
ACCGTCGGAGACCACTCAGGCCGGGTATCGGTTCTATGACGATGCAGCCATGGCGTCTTTGCAGCAGATTCTGTTCTACCGTGAACTGGACGTGCCGCTGGAGCAGATCAGCCGCATCCTGAACGCCCCCGACCATGACCGCACCGAGGCCCTGCAAAAGCACCGGACGCTGCTGCTGATGAAGCGGCAGCGGTTGGACGATATGCTGCGGCTGGTGGACGAAACGATTGGAGGTATCGCAATGTACGACGAACGGCCCAAGCCCACCCAGGCGGACTGGGAGGCAGTGAAAGCGCAATATGTCCAGGAGGCGGCGGATCGCTGGGGCAACACCGAAGCGTTCCTGGAAAGCCGGGAGAAGCACGCCCAATACACCCCCGGACAGGAGGCGCAGATCAACGCCGAGATGGAGGAGATTTTCCAGGCGTTCGGCGCGTGCGCCGATCCGGAGGGAGCGGAAGGACAGGCGTTGGTAAAGCGCTGGCAGGCGCACATCACCAAGTACCACTACAACTGCACCGACGGCATTCTGGCTTGTCTGGGGCAGATGTACGCGAACGACCCCAGGTTCCGGGAAAACCTGGACAAGTACGGCCCCGGCACCGCACGGAAAATGAGCGGCGCCATTGCAGCGTACTGCAAAAAATAAAGAGTGCCCGGGCCGCGTTAGCGGCCCGGGCGATTTCTTTTCTCTGGCGGAGGCGGTCCCGGCTCATGGCCGGATATCCAGCTTCAGGGCAATGACGGTGCGGTCGTCTCCGCCGCCGGATTGCCGTCCGCTCTCCTTCAGGATGCGGGCCGCAAGCTCCTGGGGGGAGAGGCCATCGAACTCCTGCAAAAGCTGCCGGAGCCAGCGGTCGTCCCGCCCGGTGGTCACGCCGTCGCTCACCAGCACCACGCAGTCCCCGGCGTCCAGGGTCATGGGGAACACGTCCGGCCCCGCTCCGGCGGACACCCCCGCCGGGAAGGACTCGCCGCTCAGCCGCTCCACCTGTCCGCCCCGGCGCAGGTAGGTGGGAGCGGCTCCCAGCTTGTATACTGCGCTTTTGCCGCTGAACAGGTCGATTTGCAGCAGGTCCACCGTAGTGAAGCCCCCTTCCTCTTCCCCACGGAGGGCCAGTGCCTCGCCCACGGTGTTCAGCGCCTCCTCCGGCGTCAGTCCAGCCCGAAGAAATTTCTCCAGCAGGCGAAGGGCGCAGCCGCTGTCCTGATTGGCCTCCGGGCCGCTGCCCATGCCGTCGCACAGCAGAAAGTTGAGCCGCCCCGCGCCGTCCTTGAACCACACCCCCGCGTCGCCGCTGACGGTCTGGCCCTCCCGGTCCGCTGCGGCTACCCCGGCCACCGCCATCAACGGCTCCCGCTGGACCAGCCGGACTTTTCCCCGCTGGCTTTCCCCCTCCCGGAGGGGACGGCCCAACAGGGCGGACAGGCGGCCCAGCTCCCCCTCGCGGGTAAGCTGCTCCGCGCCGTCCCCCTCCACCTCCACCTGGAGATGGCCGTACTGGTCGTCGTACACCACGCACCGGCCCTCCAGCCCCAGGGCGGCCATACGCTGCTTCAGCAGCCGCTGGCGGCGCACGTCCACCGCCGGCTCCTGGGCCAGCTCCACCGCCGTGCGGTCCAGCACTTGGGCAAGCTGGCCGTACTGGGCGCACACCGCCGCGCGGCTCTCCCGTACCCGGCTGTCGTACCGCCTCCGGTGGAGCAGGGCGGCGAGCTCGCCATTGGCCGCCATGAGGAAGGCGTCGAATTTCAGGCACCGGCTGGAGAAGTGGGGCGGAAAATCCTCCATGGCCCCCGCGCCCCGGTCCAGCATTGGGGGCAGGGCGTCGGCCAGGGCGGTTTTGGTAGCCTGGTACTCCCGCTGCCAGCACCGTTCCTTCTGCTTGCACTTGCCGCACACCCTGTCCGCTGCCCGGTCAAAGATGCGGGCGGCGTCTCCGTCGTTGGGGACGGCTGGGCTTTGAAAGGCGGAGCCCAGCCCGCTGGACACAGCCCGAAAGGCCTCGGCAGTCTGCCGCAGGCGGGAAGCGGCAAACTGGAGCATATGGATGTCCTCCTCCTCCGGCGCCTCCTGCCGGACCAGCGCCGCCAGCCGCCGCAGCAGCCGGTCGGGAAGCAGCAGAAACACCACGGTCCCCGCTGCCAGCTCCCACAGCGCCACTGCCCCAGGGCCGTCCTCCCAGGTCCATAGCGCCGCTGCCGTGCCGCTCAGGACGTAGGCCAGGGCACACATCAGCCGGTTCTGCTTGGTGAAGGCCCCGGAGACCAGGCCGGGCAGGGCATAGACCAGGGTATACCAGCCGGGCAGGCCGGAGGCGAAGCCCATGGACAGCCCCGCCGTCACCCCGGACACCGCGCCCATCCCCACGCCGCCGCGCCATGCCGCCAGCAACACCGCCGGGATGCACAGCACCCGGCCCAGGGAATACTCCCCTGCCACCGTTACCCGGGCCAGGGTCATCATCAGGGTGGCGGCCAGCACCAGCACTCCTGCCGTCTGACGGATGTCCAGACCATCCCCGCCCCGGCGCTTTTCCCACACGTCGAAGGCCTGCCGGTAGAGGTACACCGCCCCGGCGGTAAGGGCCACCTCGGTGACGAAGGCGACCCCGTCCCCCCGGCCCCAGCCGGCAGCGGACTGGTAGACGAAGCCCACCAGACCGTTCAGCGCGGCGGCCACGGCGGGCATAAACCAGGGCCTGCGGTAAAGCTGGAACTCCCCCAGGGCCAGGGCCACGGCGTATACCATCATGGACGCGGCGATATACCGCAGGCCCTCCACCACGCCCCGGAAGGACAGGTAGCCCAACGCAGCCCCCAGCAGGGCGGCAAGGCCCTCCGCTCCCGGTTCGCACACGCCTACCAGGGCCAGGGCGAACATGGCGTGGCCATCCATCAGCTCCGCCCCCGCCAGCACCGCCGTGAGCAAAAAGCGCACCGCGCAGTCGCTCAGCCGCATGGCTGCGGTGATGGGCAGCGTCCGCCTGCGTTTTTCCCGTTTGGTCCCCTCGTTTGCCGTCATAGTCATCCCTCCACAGGAGATATCTTAAGTATAATGTTCCATATTATGGTAACTTAGCCATTATAGGTCATGGGAAATAAAAAGGCAGTCGTAACCTGTCTTGCCTTTTACCTGCCGGCTGTGTTATGATGGAGAAAAGTATTTTCACCCTTGAGGGGGCGTTTTCCATGAAGATCGGCAATGTGGAGCTGAATACCCGGCTGGCCCTGGCGCCCATGGCGGGGGTCACCGACCTGGCCTTCCGTACGGTGTGCCGGGATATGTCCGGTTGCTACACCGTCACCGAGATGGTGAGCGCAAAGGCCCTGTGCTACGGAGATAAAAAGACACCTACCCTGCTGAAGCTGGGGGAGGGGGAGCATCCCGCTGCTGTGCAGATTTTCGGCAGCGACGAGCCGTTTCTGGAGAAGGGGGCGGCGTTGGCGCTGGAGCGGTCCGGGGCGGATATCATCGACATCAACATGGGCTGTCCCGTCCCCAAGGTGGCCAACTCCGGGGACGGCTCAGCCCTCATGCGGAACCCGAACAAGGCCACCCGGGTGGCGGCCGCCGTGGTGCGGGGGGCGGCGGGGAAGCCCGTCACTGTGAAGTTCCGGCTGGGCTGGGACAAGGGCTCCATCAACTGTGTGGAGTTTGCCAAGCGGCTGGAGGGTGCTGGGGTGTCCGCTGTGGCGGTCCACGCCCGCACCAAGACCCAGATGTACTCCGGCAGCGCCAACTGGGACTATATCCGGCAGGTGAAGGAGGCGGTGTCCATTCCGGTCATCGCCAACGGCGACGTGTTCGAGGCGAAAGACGCGGTGCGGATTTTGAAGTATACCGGGGCGGATATGGCTATGGTGGGCCGGGGGTCTTTCGGCAATCCCTGGCTGCTGGAGCAGTGCGCCGCCGCCCTGGAGGGTCGGGACCTCCCGCCCCTGCCGCCGCTGGCAGAGCGGATGGACACGGCGGAGCGGCAGTTCGCCCTGGCGCTGGAGCACAAGGGCGAGAAGATCGCCTGCCTGGAGATGCGCAAGCACCTGGCCTGGTATCTGAAGGGGGTGCCCTACGCGGGATACTGGAAGGAGCGGGCCTGCCGGGTGCAGACGGCAGAGGAACTGTATGCCGTCACCGCCGGCATACGCCGGGAGCTGAGGGACCCATGATGGATGAAGCAGAGCTGATCCGCCTGGCCGCTTCCGGGGACCGGGAGGCCTTTTCCGCCCTGATGGAGCGGTATGAGCAGCGGGTGTACCACCAGGCCCTGCGGCTGGTGGGCCATCCGGAGGACGCCGCCGACGTGACCCAGGAGGTCTTTTTCAAGGCGTGGCGGGGCCTGCCCCGGTTCCAGGGAGACAGCGCCTTCTCCACTTGGCTGTATAAGCTCACCGACAACGCCGCCATCGACCTGCTCCGCCGGGAGAAAAAACGCCGGGGCGATACGGCGCTGGACGATCCCGCCGGCCTTGCCCTGCCCGCCGACCCATCCCCCACGCCCCAGCAGGCGCTGGAGGCAAAGGAGTTGCGGCAGGCGGTGGCGGACGGACTGGCCCGCCTCTCTGAGGAGCACCGGAGGGTGCTGGTGCTGCGGGAGCTGGACGGCCTGTCCTACGAGGAGATCGGCGGCCTGCTGGATCTGCCCGCCGGGACGGTGAAGTCCCGCATTGCCCGGGCGCGGCTGGCGCTGGCAAAAAATCTCCGGGAGGGCGGGAACTTTTTTGCCGCCCCGCCGTCCAAATCTACATAAGGAGGCGATGGGATGGACTGCAAACGGTATGAGGATCTGATGAGTGCCGCACTGGACGGTGCGCTGTCCGCAGAGGAGCGGCAGGAGCTGGACGGGCATTGGGCGCAGTGTCCCGCCTGCGCCGCCCTGTTTGACGAGCTGCGGGAGCAGTGCGCCGCCCTGCGGGAGCTGGACTGCCCCTTCCCGGACGGCCTTCACGACCGGATTCTGAATAACCTGCCTGAGCAGGACGCGGACCCGTCCAGGCCTCCCGTCCGCAAAATTGCCCTCTGGCGGCGCTGGGGAGCTGCTGCGGCCTGCCTGGTGCTGGTGGTTGCCGCCGCGCGGCTGCTGCCTGCCATGTCCGGTGTGCCCGCGCCCACCAGCGGGTCGAGCGGCCCGGTGGCGGACGAGGGCATATCCTGCGATGATGAAGCGCCGCTGATGGACGGCCAGATTGCCCAACGCAGCGTCAGCGAAGACCCGGAAGCGGCCATGGAGGGGAGCAGCGAAAAAAGCGGTCAGCCCGTGCCGGAGCCCTATGCCTATACTGCGGAAGGATACACTGCCGGAGAGCCGGAGTACTATTCCTTTGAGAATGACCAGTATATCCGGGTGGCCTATGGCTACACTCCGGAGCCGGGCGCACAGATTATCGGCAGTGCCCAGTCGCTGGCGGGATTCCTGGAGCAGTTCCCCTTCGATGGTCTGCCTGGACTGCTGCCCCAATATGACGGGGAATATTTCGAGGCTGGACGGCTGCTTGCCATCGTGTTGGAGGAGCCCAGCGGGTCCATCCAGCATCAGATTGCGTTCCAGGGACTGCTGCGGGACCAGGTCGCCGTGGTGCAGACCAGCCCCTATGGGACGGAGGACATGGCCGCGTGGCTTATCCTGGCCGAGGTGGGCACCGCGTTCAATGACGGGGACGAGCTGACGGTGACGGTCATACCCTATGAGGAGGCGGGGCCATGACGCAGGAGAGCAAGCGCCTGCTGGACTGGGCGGTGGAGCTGCAAAGCCTGGCTCAGGCGGGGCTGGCTTACGGCAGGGACGTGTACGACATTGAGCGTTTCCAGCGTATACGGGAGATATCCGCAGAGATGATGGCCCACCTGACCGGCCTGCCAGTGGAGAAGGTGCGGGAACTGTTCTGCAACGAGTCCGGCTACCAGACCCCGAAGCTGGATACCCGGGCGGCCATTTTTCAGGGGGACAAAATACTTCTGGTCCAGGAAAACGACAAGAGCTGGTCCCTCCCCGGAGGCTGGGTGGATGTTCAGGCATCCATCGGTGAAAACACCGTCAAGGAGGTCCGGGAAGAGGCCGGGTTGGAGGTCCGGGCGGAGCGGATCATTGCCGTTCAGGACTGGGCCAAACGCAATCCCCAGAGCAGCCCCTATGCCAGTCCCTACGGCGTGTGCAAGATTTTTGTGTTGTGCACCGTTCTGGGCGGGCAGTTCCAGCCCAATATCGAGACCGTCCAAAGCGGGTATTTTCCGCTGGACGCGCTGCCCCCGCTGGCGGTGGGGAAAAATACCGCCGAGCAGATCGCCATGTGCTTCGACGCCCGCCGCGCCCCCCATTGGGAGACGGTTTTCGACTGAAACTCCCCGATACCGGCATTCTTTACAGCCCTGAGCCGCCAAAGCGAAACCGCTTCGGCGGCTCGTTTTTGCTCCCTGAAAAACATTCGTCAATTTCCTCAAATAACCGTTGCCAACCATGGGATTTTATTGTATAATTGTTTTCAACGGCGTTTCCGGTTCCGTGGGACGCCTGACCGTAAATCGTAAGGAGTGGAACAACTATGAGCTATTCTCCGCGCAGCATCCGAAATATTTGTCTATTGGGTCACGGTGGTAACGGAAAGACCACTCTGGTGGAGAGCTTCCTGCGCATGACCGGCGTCATCGACCGGCTGGGCAGGACCACCGACGGCAACACCGTGTGTGACTACGATCCCGAGGAGATCAAGCGCCAGATCTCCATTTCCGCCGCCGTCGCTCCCGTGGAGTATAACGGCTGCAAAATTAACGTACTGGACGCCCCCGGCAATTTCGACTTTGCCGGCGAGGTGGCCGAATGCCTGTCTGTGGCCGATGCGGGTGTACTGGTGTGCGCCGCCAAGGGCGGTATGTCCGTAGGCACCGAGCGGGCCTGGAAGCTGCTGGAGCAGCGTAAGATGCCCCGCATCGTGTACATCTCCAAGATGGACGAGGACAACGTGGACTTCAACTCCGCCTTCGAGACCCTCCGGGAACACTTCGGCAAGAGCGTCGCCCCCTTGGTGGTGCCCATCTGGGACGCCGACAAGAAGGTCACAGGCGTGGTGGACGTGCTCCACAAGCGCGCCTTCGAGCCGGACGGCAACAAGCGCAAGGAGATCCCCATCCCCGAGGATAAGGTGGATGTGATCAACGAGATCTACGACCAGCTCATGGAGTCTGTAGCCGAGACCAGTGAGGAGTTCATGGAGAAGTTCTTCTCCGGCGAATCCTTCACCTATGCCGAGATCATGCAGGGCCTGCGCACCGGCGTGCGGGACTGCTCCATGGTCCCCGTGCTGTGCGGCTCCGCCTACAGCGGCCTGGGTACCCTGATGCTGCTGGACATCATCATCGACTTGCTCCCCAACCCCTTGGAGGGCATCCCCGCCGGCGGCGTGAACAAGGACGGCGAGCACGAGAAGTTCATCGTCTCCCAGGGCGCGGTTCCCGCCGCCTTCGTGTTCAAGACCGTGGCTGACCAGTACGGCAAGTTCTCCTTCATCAAGGTGCTGTCCGACACTATCACCCCCGACATGACCCTGGTGAACGCCACCACCGGCCTGAACGAGAAGCTGGGCCGGCTGTACGTCATGCGGGGTAAGAAGAGTGAAGAGGTGAAGGAGCTGCTGTGCGGCGACATCGGCGCCATCGGCAAGATGGACAAGGTCAAGACCGGCGACACCCTGTGCGACGCCCGCAAGTTCATCAAGCTGGACCCCATTCCCTTCGCCGAGCCGAACTACTCCAAGGCCATCGCCCCCAAGACACGGGGCCAGGAGGACAAGGTGGCGGGTGGTCTGTCCCGCCTCAACGAGGAAGACCCCACCTTCACCGTGGTCAACAACGGCGAGACCCACCAGATGGTCATCACAACCGCTGGCGACATCCAGATGGACGTGCTGGTGAGCAAGCTCAAGAGCCGCTTCAACGTGGAGGTGGAGCTGAGCGAGCCACGGGTGGCCTACCGGGTGAAGATCCGCAAGACCGTCCAGAAGCAGGGGCGGCATAAGAAGCAGACCGGCGGCTCCGGCCAGTTCGGCGACGTTTGGATCCGCTTTGAGCCGGGCGAGAACGAGGAGCTGGAGTTCTGCGAGGAAGTGTTCGGCGGCTCCGTGCCCCGCAATTTCTTCCCCGCCGTCGAAAAGGGCCTGCGGGAAGCCTGCGTCCACGGCGTGCTGGCAGGCTACCCGGTGGTGAACCTGAAGGCCACCCTGTACGACGGCAGCTACCATCCGGTAGACTCCTCTGAAATTGCTTTCAAAACCGCCGCGCAGTTGGCTTATAAGGCCGCGCTGCCCGAGGCATCCCCTGTGCTGTTGGAGCCGGTGGGTGAGCTGAAGGTCACCGTGCCCGACAGCTATATGGGCGACGTGCTGGGCGACCTGAACAAGCGCCGGGGCCGTGTCATGGATATGCAGCCGGTGGGAGACGGGAACCAGGTTATCACCGCCGAGGCGCCCATGGCCGAGATGATGAGCTATGCCATCGACCTGCGGGCTATGACCCAGTCCCGCGGCACTTTTACCCTGCACTTTGTGCGGTATGAGGACTGTCCTGCTGCTGCCCAGGAGAAGGCCATCGCCGCCGCCAAGGCCATGGCGGAGGAATAAACCAAACATGGACAAGAGGGGACGCTCGGCTCAGAGCATCCCCCTCTTATGGATGGAGACAGTACCAATGAATGACAGCAAAACCACAATCTCCGAGATCAAAGAAACACTCGCCGCCTTTGACCGGCAGCGGGGGTGGGGTGCGGGGCATACCGCTCTGAACCTGGCCATCAGTATCAGCTTGGAGGCTTCCGAGCTGCTGGAGATCTTCCAGTGGTGCGGGCCGGAGGAGGCAAATAAGGCCGCCCGGAAAACAGAGCGGGAGCATTTTATGGAGGAGCTGGCTGACGTAATGATCTACTGCATAAAGCTGGCCAATCGTTTCGATGTGGACGTGGCTGGGGCCATAGAGGACAAGATGAAAAAGAATGCGGAAAAATACCCAGTGCAGCAATTATAGGAGCAAAGGGCCGCAGCCAAGGCTATGGCTGAAGAATGATTCAAGCTCTGCACGTACAGACAAAGGGGACGCTTCACAAGAAGCGTCCCCTTTTCTTTTGCAAATCAGGAAAACCGGAAAAAGGCCGTCCAGGATATCCTGAACGGCCTTTCAGGTGTTTCACTTATGACTGGGCTGTTGCCTCTACACGAACCTTTTCCACAGCTCCGCCGGGCTTTTTGTCGCTGCTTGCCGCCGGGACCTCCGCCGGATTGCCGCCGATCTGGTTAATGGCATCGGCAATGGTTCGCCCACCCGCCTGGCTGGCATGTTTCGTCACCTCGGCCTTGTTCTTCTTGTTGCGGTTGATGACTGCCGGACCCTGGATGCAGCCGCCTTGACACGCCATGCCCTCGATGAAGTTCTCCGGCAAAACGCCCTTGGACATCTTCAGCAGAGCCAGCTTGCACTCCTCGATGCCGCTGCACGCAATAGTTCTGGCCTCTACGGAGCTGCCCCGTTCCTTCAGGCCCTGGGCCCCCGCCGCCGCCACACCGCCGCCGGAGGCAAAGGCGCGGCCAAAGCCGCTGGCATGATCCAGGGGAACCTCAGGCATCTTGGTTACGTCGATGTCCTTGGCGGCCAGCATGGAGTACAGCTCCTCAAAGGTGAGAACCAAATCCACGGAGGCGCGTGTGCGGCCCAGGTGGAACTCCCGCTTTTTTGCCACGCAGGGACCGATGAATACCACGCGGGCCAGAGGGTCACGGTCCTTGATGTTCCGTCCCAGCATCACCATGGGGGAGGGCGTGGTGGACACCATGGGCACCATATCTGGCATATGCCGCTCCACAAAGGCTACAAACGCCGGACAGCAGGAGGAGGTCATGGGTCCGCCGCCCCTCTCCTCGAACTCGGCGGATTCGGTCTGGGCGGTGAGGTCTGCGCCCAGCGCCACCTCCGCCACATCGTAGAAGCCCATTTCCTTCAGCGCCGCAGCCATCTGGCCGGGGGTGCAGTCGAACTGGCCCACAAAGGAGGGGGCAATGATGGCGTATACATGAAGGCCCCACTTGTCCGCGCCCAGTAGCATCTGGATTACGTCCACGATGTAGGACTTGTCCATCACTGCGCCGAAGGGGCACTGGATGACGCACTGGCCGCAGGAGATGCACTTGGTGGCGTCGATGCTGGCCTTGCGGTCCTCACCCATGGTGATGGCCTTGACGGGGCAGCCCCGCTCACAGGGGCGCATATTTTTGGTGATTGCGCCGTAGGGACAGGCCTCGATGCACTTGCCGCACAGCACGCATTTGGAGTGGTCAATAACGGAACGATGGTTTTCGATACGGATGGCGCCCTTGGGACACGCCTCAATACAGCGGTGGGCGATACAGCCACGGCAGCTTGGCCCCACACTGATTTCGGTGACGGGGCACTCGTCGCAGGCGATGGGCAGCACCTCCACCAGGGAGGGGTTGGCCCGGTCGCCGCCCATGGCCATTTTGACCCGGCTGGTGACAATGGCCCGCTCCTTGTAGATGCAGCATCGCATCTGGGCTTCGGGTCCGGGGATGATTGCCTCGGGGATGTTCAGCAGGTCGGTACCCTCCAGCCGCTCGTTCCAGGCCAGACGGGCCACGGCGGTGAGCACATCGTCCTTCAGCTTTTGAACTGTAGTTTCGTAATGACGCATGGGCAGTTTCACTCCTCTGCATACTGGCGGGCCGGGGCCGGCCCTGAATTGTTAAAAAAATGTCGATTTACAGTTTTGAATTATAGCGTGGATGAAGTTCCGCGTCAACCCCAAAACCGCTGATTTTATTGTGAAAATTTGTGGTGGTTTTGGCAGTTGGATGAAGGGGACGCGCACTCTGGCGGGCCGGCCTGCATAGGTTGGGTATGAAAACGCAGGGCGGGGGCGTCCCCGCCCGATCAGGAGGAGGCTTTTGGCGAATGTCGAACATTCAATATTTTCTCGGGGGGAACACGCCCTCGGGATTTTATTCCCTGTACCACCAGCTGTCCGACCCAGAGCACATCCGGGCGCTGTACATCATCAAGAGCGGCCCGGGCAGCGGCAAATCCAGCCTTATGCGGCGGGTGGGCCGCCACGCCCAGGCGGCGGGGCTGGAGACGGAAGAGGTGCTTTGCTCCGGCGACCCGGATTCGCTGGACGCGCTGATCCTGCCCCAGCTGGGGGCGGCGATTGTGGACGGCACCGCGCCCCACGTGGTAGAACCTCAATGCCCCGGCGTAGTTGACCGTTACATAGATCTGAGCGGCTTCTACGACCGCGCGGGGCTCCAGCCCCTGAAGGAGCAGATCCAGGCCGCCTTCACCGAGTACCAGGGCCGCTACAAGCGGGTATACCGCTGCCTGGGGGCGGCGGGGGAGCTGCGCCGGGACATGAATGAGCTGCTGGACACCGACGCGGTGCAGCAGAGGCTGGCCAAGCGGGCCGCGGGCATCATCGGCCGGGAGCTGAAAAAGCCCGGTACAGGCCCCTCCCGGCCCCGGCAGCGGTTCCTTTCCGCCGTCACCCACAAAGGATTCGTGTCCCTCTGGGACACGGTGGACGCCCAGGCTGGCCGGGTTTACGAGCTGGCGGACAGCTACGGCCTGGCCCACCACCTGCTCAACCCGCTTCTCACCGCCGGGCTGGCGGCGGGACATCAGGTCATCGCCTGCCCCGACCCCATGGCCCCGGACCGGCTGGCCCACCTGATCTTCCCCAGCCTGTCCCTGGCCTTTGTCACCGCCACGCCGGAGGAGCCCTGGCCCCACCGGGCCTACCGCCGTCTGCGGCTGGATTCCATGGTCAGCGCCGACGCCTGCCGCGCCGCAAAATCCCGGCTGCGGTTCACCAAGCGGGTGGCTTCCGCCCTGCTGGAGGAGGGTATAGCGGGGCTTTCCCAGGCCAAGGAGGCCCATGACCGGCTGGAACGGCTCTATAACCCCTATGTGGACTTCAGCCGCGTGGCGCAGACGGCAGACCGTCTGGCGGACGAGATCCTGGCCCTGGACCGGATAGACCCAATGTAATGAACTAGCGGGACGCCATCTCTGGCGTCCCGCATATGTTAGAGCCGGTCGGACTGTTTACAGCTTTTCGAGCGGTATGTCTTTCGGGCAATTACATCTTTAGGACGGCTAAAGCCAGTCAGCAAGCACGTCATGGAACGTGGCAGGTGTCACCCCATTGCGAACCAGAAGGCTGCTGAGCTCGTCGATCCGGGCGGCGCTGCACGTCACATGGGCTGCGGAGGCCTCTGCCCCGCCTTGCTCGACAATCCGGATGCCATAGCTCTCGCAGGAATAGGGACCGACGTCCATTTCGTCGATCAGGATGATGTAATCATAGCTGCGGGCCGCGCCGGATTCGTCGGGGAGCGTCAGCGTTTGCAAAAACAACTCTCGCATTGACTTCACCTCGCTTTCATTCCCATTATCACCAAGATTTTCCCCGGTTTCAAGGGGCAGAAACCGCATAATTCGACAAAATCCGACACAGGCACAAGATGTGGAACTATACAGTCAGTATTCGCCACCAATTCTGGTCGCCCAACATATTTCGCCGTAAAAATTATGTAGAATTGCACAAAAAGCCAGGAGCGGATATTTTATCCGCTCCTGGCTTTACAGATGGTAAAATATAGGTTATTTTGTCAGCCCTTGGAAGCCTTGAATCCCTTGATGGCCTCAGCCAGCATGGGGCCGACCTTGAACAGGTCGCCGGTGATGCCGTAGGTAGACGCGTCGAAAATGGGCGCGCTGCCGTTCTTGTTCACCGCGATGATGCACTCGGAGTCCTGCATACCCGCCAGATGCTGGATGGCGCCGGAGATGCCCAGGGCCACGTAGATCTTGGGGTGCACGGTCTTGCCGGTCTGGCCCACCTGGTGGTCCACGCCGATCCAGCCCGCGTCCACCACAGCGCGGGACGCGCCGACCACGCCGCCCAGCACGTTGGCCAGCTCCTCATGGGCGCGGACAAGTGGGGCTACCACGTCTACGCCGCCCTGGCCCCCTCCTTCGTCGGCCAGTTCGAGGGCACTCCCGGCCAGATGGCCGCGGCCCTCAAAGAGATGGGCTTCTATGACGTGGCCGAGGTGGCCCTGGGGGCGGACCTCACCGCCGTGCACGAGGCCGCTGAGTTCGAGGAGCGGGGCGGCGAGCCCATGACCTCCTCCTGCTGTCCCGCATTCGTGGCCTTCGTTGAGAAGCACATGCCGGACCAGGCCCATCTCGTGTCCCACACCCCCTCCCCCATGGTGATGCTGGGCCGGCACATCAAGGACCGCGACCCCTTGGCCAAGGTGGTGTTCATCGGCCCCTGCGTGGCCAAGAAGCGGGAGTTCCAGCTCGGCCGCACCCGGGCCGCCATCGACCTGACCATCACCTTCGAAGAGCTGTACGCCATGCTCACGGCCAAGGGCATCGAGCTTTCCAAGATGAAGGAGCTCCCCCTGGACCATGCCAGCGGCTTCGGCCGCAGCTTCGCCGCCGGCGGCGGCGTGGCGGCGGCGGTGGGCCAGGCGCTGAAGGAGAAGGGCAGCGCCGTGGAGGCCCGCACCCTGCCGTGCAGCGGCATCGAGGAGTGCAAGATTGCCCTGCTGAAGATGTCCAAGGGCCTGCTGCCGGAGAACTTCATCGAGGGCATGGCCTGTCAGGGCGGCTGCGTCCAGGGCCCGGCCGTGATCATGCGCAGTCCCAAGAACAAGGCCGAGGTGGCCAAGCACGCCAAGCAGGCGGGCGAGCGCACCATCAACGGCGCGGTGAAGGACGCCAGCGCCCCCGCGCAGAGCGAAGCGAAAGAGCCCGCGGCCGCCAAGAAGTGAGGCCGCGCCGCCAGATCTTACCGTCCGAAGGCCCCCGGCATATGAGCCGGGGGCCTTTTCTCCTGCCTTTTGCCGTCAGGCCCTTGCAATCGCGCCCGATCTCTTATATAATATCATGACTCGAAAGATCATCACGCGGCCCCGCGCCGTCAGCATGAGGAAGTGTTCACATTGAGATATGATTTCGCAGCCATCGAACCCAAGTGGCAGCAGCGCTGGGAACAGGCCAAGGTATACGCCGCCGAGGACCACAGCGACAAGCCCAAGTTCTACGGCCTCGTCGAGTTCCCCTATCCCTCCGGGCAGGGGCTCCACGTGGGCCATCCCCGGCCCTATACCGCCATGGACATCGTCACGCGGAAAAAGCGGATGGACGGCTACAACGTGTTGTTCCCCATCGGCTTCGACGCCTTCGGCCTGCCCACGGAGAACTACGCCATCAAGAACCACGTCCACCCCGCCAAGGTGACCCGGGACAACATCCGGAACTTCACCAGCCAGCTCAAGATGCTGGGCTTCGGCTTCGACTGGGACCGGGTGGTGGACACCACCGACCCCAGCTATTACAAATGGACCCAATGGATCTTCCTCCAGCTCTACAAGAAGGGCCTGGCCTATAAGGCCACCATGCCTGTGAATTGGTGCACCTCCTGCAAGTGCGTGCTGGCCAACGAGGAGGTGGTGGAGGGCGTGTGCGAGCGGTGCGGCTCCCCCGTGATCCGCAAGGAGAAGTCCCAGTGGATGCTGAAGATCACCGAGTACGCCCAGCGGCTCATCGACGATCTGGACGAGGTGGACTTCATCGAGCGGGTGAAGATCCAGCAGCGCAACTGGATCGGCCGCTCCACCGGCGCGGAGGTCGTGTTCAAGTCCACTGCTGGGGACGACATCGTGGTGTTCACCACCCGGCCCGACACCCTCTTCGGCGCCACCTATATGGTGCTGTCCCCGGAGCACGCCCTGGTGAACAGCTGGCTGGAGTCCGGCAGGCTGGCCAACGCGGATGAGGTGAGGGCCTATCAGAGGGCCGCCGCCTCCAAGTCCGACCTGGAGCGCACCGAGCTGAGCAAGGAAAAGACCGGCGTGAAGCTGGACGGCGTGGCGGGCGTCAACCCCGTCAACGGCCGGGAGATCCCCATCTTCATCTCCGACTACGTGCTGTCCACCTACGGCACCGGGGCCATCATGGCCGTCCCCGCCCACGA
>CATJRT010000156.1 GCA_949742895.1 uncultured Eubacteriales bacterium
AAGGCCGGGATTGGCGCATCACCCAGGAGTGGTCCTTCGCCAATCCCTATGATTCCACCTTCCAGCACTGGACCTCCGACTACACCTACGGCGACTACAGCTACAAGGGCTGGCTGAACAGCAACGTGCTGCGCTTCCTGCTCAACGGCTATAAGGATTCCTTCCCCGCCGACTTCCCCACCTACGGCGGCGGCTGCAACGCTCCGCTGCTGGGCGGCCCGGCCATGCAGGGCTTTGAGGGCTGGCAGAAGGACGACGAGTACGACCTGTCCATCTACAACACCTACAACCAGATGGTCCCCACCAAGTTCCTCCAGCATTATGACATCATGCAGTGGATCAATGCGGACAACGCGGTTACCATCCCCTACAGCACCGGCGCCAACGGTGCCCGGAGCAATGAGGCCGAGTGGACACCCGAGATGCAGATCGTCCTCCAGAGCGGCGAGGATAAGGTGGGCGTTACCCGCGGTCTGGACGCCGAGCTGGACAAGCAGGCCGTCTACTCCGCCGATGACGAGACCGCCTACCGCTCCCGCGTGATTACCCTCAACGGCAAGGTCGTCCTCACCGGCGCGCCCGCTTCCGCCGGCGAAGACCCCGTGTTCCCTGCCGACCAGGCTACTCTGAAGTACCTGATCCCCTGGTACTGGAACGCTGAGACCGGCGAGCGCGTCGCCGCCGATGATGAGAAGCTCTACCACTGGAACGCTAAGGGCGGCGCTTCCACTTGGGACCTGCCCAACGGCTGGGAGGACCTGAGCAGCGTCATCGCCTATGAGCTGTCCGACCAGGGCCGCGGCGAGGCCCAGACCCTGACCGTCGCTGGCGGCAAAGTCTCCTTCCCCGCTTCCACCAAGGCCAACACCGCTTATGTGGTGGTCAAGGGCGCTGCCAACCAGGGCCCCCAGATCACCTACAGCACCGGTATGCACGTGAAGGACGCCTACTTCAACGTGGATATGGCCAACAGCCCCTGGACCTCCGCCGGCACAACTGAGCGGGTGAAGAACCCCGGCGGCATCTCCGCCCTGAAGCTGGACGGGACCGCTTCTGTAAGCCAGGTCATGACTGATCTTAAGGTCGGCCAGAAGTACGTCACCTACGTGGGCGTGGACAACATGAGCGACGGCAAGGCCGCCATCACCATCACCGATCAGGACGGCAAGGTGCTGGCCAGCAACTACACCATGCGCTCCATTGCCCAGAACTATGTCAGCGCCTACCCCCTGCACACCCTCTTCAACGAGACCACTGGAGGCTTCTACGAGAACCGCGAAAGCCGGTTCCAGAATATGTACATCTTCTTCACCCCCGAGGCCGGCAAGACCTACACCATGACCCTCAGCCACGAGGGCGAGGGCCAGGCCTATTTCGCCGGTGTGCGCCCTCTGGAAACCGCCGCCGAAAACTTCACCTACGACGATGACGGCAATGTCACCGGCTTCTTCCAGGACTTTGAGCACGTGGCCCAAGGCGAGTATCCCTTCGTAGTCAGCGGTATTGAGAACGTGGAGGACAACCGCCAGCATCTGTCTGAGCTCCACGCTCCCTACACCCAGGGCGGCTGGGACGCGAAGCTGATGGACGACGTGATCGGCGGCGAGTGGGCCCTGAAGGTCAACGGCCTGGATGCTGGCGCCTATGGCAGCAATCAGCTCGTCATGCAGACCATCCCTCAGAATTTCCGCTTTGAGCCGGGCAAGACCTACACGGTGGAGTTTGATTATGAGATGGGCTCTACCAGGAGCTATATGGTCTGCATCGGCGACGGTGAGTGCTCCTACGACATCGGCGAGGACGGCAACAAGTGGCCCATCGGCACGGACGAGCGCATTGAGCTGGCCCCGACACTGAACCGCGACCACGACTTCACCCTCGCCGAGAGCGTGGCCAAGGCGCCCGTGGGCCATGTGAAGTTCACCGTCACCGGCGCTGAGTCCGGCCAGACCTGGATCGGCATCGTCACCGACACCATGGCCGACACCCAGGGCCTGGGCTACTGGGACAACGAGGCTGCTTTCGGCGGCTACAAGGATTTTGTGCTGGACAACCTGAAGATTACCCTGACTGACAAGGCGGAGTCCGAGACCGACGGCAGCAGCGTCACCTCCACCGCTACGGACGGCACCGTGATCACCAACTCCACCAGCGTCAGCACTGGTACGCTCACCCAGACCATCAAGCGGCCTGACGGCAGCAGCGTGGAAAAGGTCACCACTGCCAACGGCGATGTGACCATCAATGTAAAAGACGCTGAGGGTACGGCGCTTGTTGAGGTCAAGCTCCCCGCAATTGCTCCTGCTCCCGAAAAAGACTTTAGCGATGTGCCCGCGGAGCACTGGGCTGAGGAAGCCATCAATGAGATGGCCGCTCTGGGCATCCTGAACGGCGTGGGCAGCAACCGCTTTGACCGTAAGGGCGAGCTGGACCGCTCCATGCTGGCCACCGCTTTGTTCCGTCTGTCCAATGGTCAGGCAGGTCTCAGCGCCAGCTTCACTGACATTCCCGCAGATACCTGGTACACCGACGCTGTGGCGTGGACCAACCTGGTGGGTGTGGTCAAGGGCTATGAGGACAACACCTTCAAGCCAGAGCAGTCCATTACCCGTGAGGAAGTTGCCCTGATGCTGTACCGCTATGCCGCGCTGACCGGCGTACACACCAATGGCTTCGCAAGCCGTATCAACAGCTTTGCGGACTCCAGCGAAATCCACGACTGGGCGAAGGACGCTATGGCCTGGTGCGTAACCTATGGTATTTTGACTGGCAAAACCGAGGATACTCTGGCTCCCACCGCAACCGCCACCCGCGAAGAGGTTGCTGTGATGCTCCAGCGCTTCGTGGAGCTGATGAAGTGACCGCGTCCCCAGCCTCCAAAACCGGGGAACCGATCCGCTTTTGACGCTAAACAGCCCCCGCCCATCCGGGCGGGGGCTGTTTCTGCTTATCATATCCCAGCGCTACTATGGTCGAGTAGCGCCAATCATCCGGTCCTTGGTGAGCAGGACGGAAATCAGGCAGAGTACAGCAATCACAGCGCAGGCTGCATACATCCCATTGTAGCCCCAGCTGGATTTGAGGAACAACGAGGCCAGCAGAAATGCGGAAGAGCTGACCGCCATGATGATGGGAGAAATGACCCGGTTGGCGGCGGCGAAATCCCACCGGCCAAACACAGTGCCCACCATGGAGGGAGACAGATTCGCGATGCCGCCCACACAAGCCATGATACCGCAGGCGCTGATCCAGATGAATACAGGGCTCATGGGCTGGAATATACCCATTATAAAGAACACAGCGATAACGGCAGCATAGATGGCTGTGGCCTTTTTCGTACCCATCCTGGTGTCCAGCCATCCAAACAGCCAGCTTCCAAACAGACCGATGACCGAGGCAATTTGGAGCACCCGGACGGCAAAGCCGGGCTCATAGCCAATAGAGACACACCGCTGCACAAGCTGGCTGACAAAAGCCACGGCGATCATCCACAGCAGGCCCCAGGTGATGCCGATTTGCCACACCTGGGGTGTGCGCAGCAGGCGCCCCCAGGTGAAGGATGTGCGATAGGCTCGCATGGCGGTCTGGCTGGCGGCCAAATCGTCCAGTCCGGTGGGGTCGTTGTCCGGATAGCAGCCGGTCTCCTCCGGGATGCTTTTGACAGCGAACGCCGCGAACAGGGCCAACAGCAGGAACACTGCGCCTACGATAGCCATAGTCAACGGAGCACCGATGGCGGCAATTGCCTTGGGGATATAGGGCGACCAGATCACGTCGGACAGGATGATGCCCATGGTCGCCCAGCCCAGCACCACGCCCTTTTTCCGGGGAAACCAGTTATTGAGCAGGGCAGTGCAGCCCGCCTGCTGGTACGCGCAGGAAAAGATGCGGTTGCCGATGATGCAAAGCACGAATACCGCGTAGACCGTAGTAAGGCCGTACAGCGCCAGGCACAGCCCGCCCAGGGCCAAGCCCAGGACAATGACAAATTTAGCCCCACGCTTCACCACGAGCTGGGCAAACAACAGGGTGGCCGCCGCGCCGATATAGCCGCCATAGCTCATGAAAGGCAGCGCGTCGGCGTATTCCCACCCCCTCAGCTCGCAGATACGAGGCAGGATGGTATTGGTCATGCCCGTGTTGACACAGGCGCAGGCCAGGAACAGGATGCCGGCATAAACCGTGATCAGCAGATGCTGGGGAGAGACCCAGGAGTTGTCTTTTTTTATCATGATAACACGTTCCTTCCCGCAGATATGGCAGCGCCGGCATATCCCAACGGGGTAAGCCGGTGCGCCATATTGAGCTTATAACTGTCTGCTGTAGCGGTTCACGCCGCGAAGATCAGGATGGCGATCAGAGCGACGATGCCGCCTGCGATGGAGGGCAGGGCGTTGCGTTTGGAAACGGTGGTGGGGGCCACGTTGGTGGCGCCGCTGACGAACAGGGTGGCCGCGCTGATGGGAGTGCAGGCCTGGCCGATTCCCTGGGCCACGACGCTGATGCACAGCGCGGCGGGGATCAGCAAGTCGGCGCGCCCGGCAGTGGTAAGCAGGGTGTTCAGGATGGGGAGCAGGGTGAAGATACACACCGGGCCGCTGCCGGTGACATAGAACATGAGCGCATGGATAACGGTGAACAGCACCAGCACGATGCTGATAGGCAGGTTGGGAATGGAGGCCACCTTGGCGGCCAGCAGGTTGATGCCGCCCACCATGGTCAGTGCGGTGGAGAACAGGGTCCCGGCGATGCCCACGATGGTGGCGGTGCCAAAGGCGGAACCCATGCCCTTGTAGAATACCACGGCCTCGTCAAAGGTCTCATGGGCCTTGCGCATATAGACCAGCTCGATGATGAACACGATGACAAAGGACAGGAAGGTGGCGCCTACCACGGTCATGACCACGGTCTTGGCCACCAGGGTGCTGAAAATCACCACGAAGATCAGGGGCAGCAGGGGCAGGACGGCATACCACTTGGGCCGGTCCAGCTTGCTGATATCGAACTCCTTCAGGTCCTCGCCGCCAGCCTGGTCCTTGCCTTGCTCCCGTTTGTCCCAGAGCCGGGCCGTAAAGAAGTATACCACCATGGCCACCACGAAATACAGGATCAGGTAGGGCAGGCCGGTGATGAACAGGGAGCCCATATCAGTGGCGTTGCCAAGCTGGCTGATGATTAGGCCGGTGACCGGGTTGGCCGGACCGAGGTAGACCGCGCAGCCGATGGTGATGGCGGAGATCGCGGAGGCCTTAGACAGGCCGACTGCCCGCATGATGGGATAGATGACGCCGAACAGCAGCACCGCATTGCTCACGCCGGAAGGCAGGGCGGTAAGGAAAATCAGGGCAATCAGAATGACCAGCGCCCCCACCAGATAGGGGCTTTTCACCCTCTTCAGCGGGCGGGACAGGTAATAGGCAAACAGGTCGGTCGCATGGAGGTGGTCCATCAGGGCCACGTAGCCCAGCACGGTCATGACGGTGAGGCCGGTGCTGGCGATGTAGGTCATGGACGACTCCTTGAACGCCTCAAAGGCGTCCAGCCAGAAGCTGCCAGTGGGAGCTTCGACGCCGGTTACGCCCACGATACCGCCCCAGAGGAACAGCACCACTACGCCCACGGCCAGCAGAGTGGTGACCGGGTGGAATTTTTTCTGGATGGCAAACAGGACGACCGCGAACATCAGAACCGAGATGATGATTTGCAACGCTGCCATAATACTCTCCCTTTCTTTATTTTAATAGCATACAGACGCCTTATTCCTTTGTCTTCAAGTGGGACGGCAGATTGTCACAGATGTGGGACCAGGTGCCGTCCGGGTTCTTTTGCACCCGCAGGTCAAAATGCACGTTCTGATAGGGGTCGGGATGGTCCTTCCAGATGCTGTACATCTGGGGGAGGAACGCCTGGAACCGGGCGGATTCATAGAGGGCGTGGTCGGGCGGACACTGGACCTCCTGCATCCCCTTGAGGAATATCTCCACAAAGGGCCGCTTGATGAACCGGGCAGTGACCCACTCGGTCCCCTTCTCAATGGGGCGGTACATATGGATCAGCCACATCCGGTCGTCGGGACCACCACCCCGGAAGGGCCGGTTGGACAGCCAGCAGTGGTCATAGCACTCTGTAAACGGGTAATGCTCCATGGACTGCCGGGTCATACGGCCGGGGGTCTCCAGGTCGAACTCATAAATCAGCTCGGAGGAACCGGCATAGCCCACCTCGGCGGGGGAGGGGTCCCAGGCAAAGCCCGCGTGGGCGCCGGGCGCCCACAGGAAATAGCACTTCTCCATGTTGGCCCAGAACCAGTCCAGCATTTCAGGGGTAATACCCTCCAACTCCTCGACGACGGGTTCCCCGATGAGCACGAGATCCTCCCCGGAAAACTTGGGGTGTATCTCCGGATTCCAGATTCCCTTGACCCGGGGACAGGGGGTGTACGGTACGGTGGGGACCGGGGGACGGTCCTTCGGGGGGTAGTAGGTCTGCCCTCCGTTTGGGATGTAGCCAGTGTGATTCATGCCTGCCATTGAAATCCCTCCTTAAAATATATAAAACATATTTTATATGACGCACGGTAAAACGCAGTGCTCCTGGGCGAGGACCTTCTGGAAAAAAGAGCCGGTTTCACAGCTTTCTGTTCCTGTTTACATTTTAATTGAGAAATGCTATCATGTAAAATATCAATATCTCGAAAAAAACCGGCAAACACATAACAAAAAAATTATGAATTGGGAGGGACTGGGATAATGGAGCTTCAACACCTGCGGTATTTTAGGGATATTGCCCGCTTGGAGAGCATCTCCCGCGCAGCGGAGGTGAACCACATCGCGCAGCCCGCTATGAGCCGGGTGGTGTCCGTATTGGAAAAGGAATTCGGTGTGGCTCTGTTCGACCGGGTGGGGCGGAACATCCGGCTCAACGCCTGCGGCGGTATTCTGCTGAAAGCGGCGGAGCAGAGCCTGTCCATCCTGGATTCGGTACAGGAGGAAATCGACTTCTACAACGGGCAGATCACCGGGAGCGTGAAGGTGTGCGTCCATGCCCCGGTGTACCTGTTTGGCGAGCTGTGCGAGACGTTCCGTCGCATCTACCCTTTGGTGAAAATGGACGTGCAGAATCCCCCCGTGGGAGAGGTCATGATGTTAAGTCCGCAGTATGACTTGTTCCTCTACATGGGGCCCGTGAAATATGACGGCAGCTATACCGCCCGATGTCTACTGTCCCAGGAACTGGTAGCCCTGGTGAGGCCGGAGAACCCTCTGTCCGGCCAGGGCTGCATCTCATTTCAGGACCTGGCAAACCAGGAATTGGTGGTGCCCCGGTTCGGGGCGGTGCGGGACATCATATACGCATACTGCTATCAGTCCGGCTTCATTCCAAAGGTGGCCGGTGAGGTGAGCCTTACATCGGGCCAGAAAATGCTGCTGGATACCCAGCCGGAACGGCGGGCGGCAGTGCTGCTGCGGGAGGTGGACGGCGACTGGGGCGGTGATTACCGGGTCCTCCCCTTTGCGGACCCACCCAGGGGCGTGGATATCAGCCTTGCTTGGAGCTGCGCCACGCCCCTGCGTCCGTCGGTGGAGGCATTCCGGGATTTTGCACTGCACTATTATATGGAAAACGACCCGATGTACCCAAATGGAATGGATGTGCCGTATCACACACCATAGACAAAATCTGCGGCCCGCTGGGATTACTCCGGCGGGCCGCAGATTTTGTTGGTATACCTTCAGCCGTTCCGTCCCGGCTGCAAATACAGCTTCTTAAGGAAGCGCTGATTCAATACGTCTGCGGCGCTTTGCGGATATTTCACGCCAGAATTTTGTTGCATTTTGAAATAAAAAATTATTCCTGCAAAATTGCGCCGCATTCTGACGCAAAATCTCTCACAAACCGCTTTTGCCGATTTAATCAGCCCTTCCTTAATAGCGGTACTTTTTCCGTTTTCCCGCAAGAAACAGCAGCGTAACCACCAGGGCCATAACCTCCGCGCCCACAATAGAAAGCCAGATGCCGTCCAGCTTCCAAACCAGTGGGAAAATCAGCACCGCAATCACCTGGAACACCAGGGTACGCAGAAAGGAAATCCCGGCGGACACCGGACCATCGTTCAGCGCGGTGAAAAAGGGCGAGCCGCAGATGCAGAACCCGGAAAACAGGAAGGAGAAGGAGTAGATCAAAAAGGCCCTGAGGGTCATGTTCAGCAGGACCTGGTCGTAGCCCACATAGATCAAGGCCAGCGGCCTTGCCAATAGCTCCGCCGCCCCAAACATGGCAAGGGCAAAAATGCCGATGAGTACAAAGCTCCTTCTCAGCAGGCCCCGCAGCTCTTCGCAGTTCTGTGCGCCATGATGGTAGCTGATCACCGGCGAAACTCCCACAGAGTAGCCGATAAAAATAGCCTGGAAAATCATACTGACATACATCAGCACTCCGTAAGCGGCCACGCCGTCCTCCCCTGCGTACTGTAGAAGCTGGAAATTATACAGCATACTGACCACGGACATGGAGATGTTGCTCATCAGCTCAGAGGAGCCGTTGGTACAGGTACGCAGCAACGCCTTGCCGTCGAAGCTGGTGCGGGTCAGCCGCAGCAGGCTGGAGTTGGGGCGGCTGAAGTAGACCAGCGGCAGAACGCCGCCCACGCACTGGCTGAGGGCCGTGGCCGCCGCCGCGCCCACCAGCCCCCAAGAAAAGACCGCCACGAACAGCGCGTCCAGCACAATGTTGGTCAGCCCCGCCGCCGTCACAAACAGGCCCAGCTTGGGCTTTTCCGCCGTGGCGAACAGGCACTGGAACTCATATTGCAGGACAAAGGCCGGGATAGCCAGCAGGATGATCCAGCCATAGGTTACGCTGTCCTCCAGAAGCTGACCGCCTGCTCCCAGGGCGGCGGCAATGGGGCGCAGGAAAATCAGGCCAAACGCTACCAGCGCCACGCCGCAGGCGATAGAGGTATAAATCAGCAGAGAGAACGTCCGGTTCGCCTTTTCCCTGTCGCCCTCGCCCATGGTCATGGCAATGAGCGCACCTCCACCCGTACCGAACATAAACCCGACGCAGCCCAAAATCATCAAAAACGGCATAATGAAATTGACCGCAGTGAAGGGCGTTTTGCCCACAAAGTTCGATACAAAAAAGCCATTCACCACGCTGTAGATGGAGGTGAACACCATCATGATGATGGAAGGAAGGGTAAAGCGCAGCAGCTTTTGATAGTTGAAGTGATCGGATAGCTGAATCATAGTACTGTCTCCCAATTATGATAACTCCTTGATTTTTTCCTTGAAGGACAAAAGATATTTTTCTGTCAACGCGATATAGCACTCCAGCTCCGCGTCCGTCCAGGACTCGAAAATTTCATTTTCGATGTTCAGGACCCGTCGGGCGCTGTTCTGTGCCAAAGTCTTTCCTGCTTCGGTTAAATACACTTGCTTCTTTTTGCCGCCCCGGGTTTCCACCACGCCGGCTTCCTCCAGCTTACGCAGGGCGGAATTGATCGTCTGCTTGCTGATGCCGGACAGGCTGACGATGTCGCTGAGGGGGCAGTTATCGCCGTTCAGGCAAATGGTATATAGGATGCTCATCGCGCTGTCCGACAGGCCCAGCCTCCGCGCCGCCTCATGGTACGCCGCATCAATCTCGCTGGTGAGATAGTTGAAACGCTTTGTGTTTTCCATAGCCTCCTCCTTAGTACGAAATCGTACTGTCATCGTACCGTCTGATTATAGTACGATTTCATACCAATGTCAACCCCATTGCAGCAAGCCGGCATTCCTTGATAAATTCAAAGAAGCATTTGACAGCGGGGGCCGGGTTCCGGTCCCTGCGCCGGGCCGCACTCAGTTTTCTGTGGGCCGTCTGGTCCAACTCCCGGATCGAAACCCGGTAGGGACACCGGCGCAGTACCAGTTCAGACAGCATACTGACCCCCAGACCATTTTCCACCAGCGCCATGACTGTGCTGTCATCATGTATGTGCAGCGCGATATTGGGCCGTACTCCCGCGCTACGGAACAGCAGCTCTGCATGACTGTATCCCCCCTCCTCCAGAAGAATGAACGGCTCTTCTCCCAGCAGCTTCAGCGGAACCTGTTCAAACTGTGCCAGCTTGTGGTCCCGTGGGAGGACTGCCAACATTCTGTCCTCCCCCAGGGGAAAAGCATCCCACTGCTTTAGGGAGCGGAACACACTGAAGCCCACGTCGATTTCGCCGCTTCCCAAAAGCTGCTCAATATCCGTATAGCCGCCCT
>CATJRT010000157.1 GCA_949742895.1 uncultured Eubacteriales bacterium
CCGTCAATATGATGTTTAATCGTTTTCCTCTTCATGGCTCGTTTTCCATCACCTTAATATCGGGCATCAGGTTCTCCGCGAAAATATCGTAGTGGACGATGTACCGCCCCCGGTCGATCTGCACGCCGTAGTGCTCCTCCAGGTAGTCCAGGCTGGGGGGATACACCCCCTCGGAGGCATAGCAGGCCACGCAGCCCCGGCGCAGGGCCTCCTCAAGCTGCTGGAGGTTTTCTGCCTCCCGGCCGCTGTCCAGGCTGTTGAGGGCGGAGGCAAAGAACACCAGCACAGCCACTGCCGCCGCCGGCATGAGTACCCCTTTGAGCAGTCCCCACAGTCCCCGTTTTTCCTTCCTCATGGCGTCACCCGATGGCCGCCATGATGTTCATCAGCGGCAGCATAACGGACAGCAGAATCAGTCCCACCAAAATGGAGCACACCAGCACCAGCGCAGGCTCCACCCGGCTCACCTTGTCCTCCAGTGCAGCCTCGCTCTCCTCAGACAGGTCACGGGCGATCTTCTCCATGGTGGCGTCTCCCGCACCGCTGCGCTGGCCCAGCTCCAGCAGGCGGCACTGGTGGGCGGGCAGCAGGCCGCTGCCCTTCATGGCGGCGCTCAGGCTCTCCCCCTGGTCCATCCGGGCCCGGCAGTCCATGCACCGCTCCTTGGCGGAAGGCACGTCCTCCATCAGCCCTGCGGCCAGGGTCACCGCCTCCTCAAAGGGCAAGCCGCTGGCCATGCCCATGGCCAGGGCTTGGGCGGCACGGGCGGTGTTCATCATCCGGGACACGCCCTTGTCCCCCCGGCTACCCCGCCAGAGGGCCAGCACCTTAACCCTGAAGGGCTCCACCGCCGCGAACAGGGCCAGGAACACCACCACCAGCGTCAGCACCGCCAGCAGCACCGGCATAGCGCCGTCCAGCCAGCGGCCCACAGACAGCAGGCCACCGGCCACGCCGGTGAGCTGCCCTCCCAGGGAGGCGTATACATCGTCGAAAATGGGCAGCACCTTCACCAGCAGCACCCCGATGACCACCAGCATCAGCACCAGCATCACCGCCGGATACAGCAGGGCGCTGCGGATGCGCCGGTCCAGCCGCGCCCGGTCCTCATAGTACCGGGACAGGGAGGCCAGAGCCTCCTCGGTGCGTCCAGCCCGCTCGCCCACCTCTACCAGGCCGCAGACGTAGACCGGAAACCGCCCCGCCTCCTTCATGGCGGCGGACAGGGTGTCTCCCCCATCTACCTGTTGGGCCATACCCTCCAGCATAGCCTTGTGCTCCGGGCCGCTCTCCTCCGCCAGCAACGCCAGTGCGTCCCCTACGCCCACCCCGGCGTGGAACAGCATAGACAGCTCCAGGCACAGGGATGCAATCTCTCCATTCGAAATATTTCTTTTCATCAAACGCTCCCACCACATGAATATAGATTTGAACATAAATGGACCTGCGGTAATCCGCAGGTCCATTTTATCTCAATTCAGCAGGTTCGTAAAGGGGAAAACTTATTTTTCTTCAATTTGGTCATTTCCGCTATACGGTGCGTTATCAATAGAAATACATGGAGTTATAGTTCTTGCCGTCGCCGATATACTTCATGATAGCGTCGCTGCTCTTGCCGGAGGATGCGAAGGTGGGGTCCATGCGGTGCCATGCGGTGCCATCGAAGTAGATAGCGCCCTCGATCCAGCCCGTCTCCTCGCTCCACACGCTGACCCAGGCGTGGTACACACTGCCGGCGTAGCCTACCACCAGCTTGCAGGGCACGCCCTGGCTACGGAGCATACCGGTCATCAGCGCAGCGTAGTCGAAGCAGATGCCCTTCTTCTCAGCCAGCACACTGTCCAGTACAGGCAGGTAGCCGGAGATTTTACCAGCGTCGGCATCGGCAGCCCGCTGCTTGTCGTAGGTAAAGTTATTAACCACATAAGAATAGACCTTCTCCACCTTCTTCAGAGGGTCTGTCTCCGCGCCCACCAGCTCCTGGGCCTTGGCGATGGCGTTGGTTGCGTTCTCGTAGTTCACATACTGGTTAGGCCGCAGGAAGGGAGCAAACTCGTCGGTGAGCGTCACCTCGAAGGAAGTATTCAGCGTCACGGCGTACTTGGTGTCGGCGGGATCGGTGGTCTTTTTCTCATATACCTTCACCTGGTATGTGCCGTTCCCGTCGGACAGGGGGAAGGTGGTCCACTCTCCCTGTTTCATATCGTAGGTATAGGTAGTGGTGGGGCCAAAGACCTTCACCTTCAGCCGCTTGTCAGTGGCTGCGGTGAATTGCACCATCACATAGCCATCCTTGGTGTTGGAGTAGTCCACGGTCGCCTTGGTATTATCGGACACCTTCGTGCCGGAAGCCACAGGCTTGAGCTGGGTGGGCAGCGCAGCAGGGGCGCCCGCCAGGGCCACCAGTTCATCCTCGATCGCCACCTCCTCCACCTCCAGCTCATCCATATAAATCGTCTCGTCATCAATAACCTCCGGCGGAGCATTCTCCGGCATCACCGCACTCTCTGCACAGCCCGCCAGCAGCAGCAGGGCCAGCGCCAACGGAACGATCCGTTTCCACTTCTTCATTTCAAAGCACCTCTTTCCAAGAATATTGCGTCAGCTTCAATGTTCCCTGCGGCGGATGTCCGGCTGCGGTCTGCCGCACTGCCCCCGCTCCTCTTGCATCCTTAGTATAGCAGATATTTTTCAAAAAGGGAAGTACTTTTTCAAAAAAACTTTTCTAAATTCCGCCTTCCTCGTAACCATCATGTTTTTATGGGAATTCCACCAATTTCACGTTGCAAAATAGCGGAACTTGTGCTATCTTAAAAAAAGTAAAGATTCACCAATCACTATGATTATGTCAAGGTTGAAAGGAGGTACAGGAGCATGGCTTCAGCCCCTTTAGAGGTGCGTATGCTGGGCACATTCTCCATCTCATTCCGTGGTGCGGAAATCAACGACGGCGACAACCGTTCCCGAAAGGTCTGGCTCCTGCTGGCCTATATGATATACTGCCGCAACCGTCCCGTTGCGCCGGAGGAGCTGGTCAACCTGCTGTGGGGGGACGAGGAGCGGAGCACCAATCCCCTCAACGCCCTAAAAACCATGTTCCACCGGGTGCGCACCTTTCTGAACCAGCTGGACGGCAGCGCTGGACACGAGTTCATCATCCGGCGAGACGGTAGCTATGCCTGGAACACCAATGTCGCCCTCACCCTGGACATCGACGAGTTCGACCGGCTGTGCCAGGCCGGCACCCGCGCCGAAACCGATGCAGAAAAGCTGGACTACTGGACGCAGGCCCTGGCGCTGTACCGGGGGGATTTCCTGGCCAAGCTGTCCTCTGAGCCGTGGGTGGTTCCCATCGCCTCTTACTTCCATAACCTTTATGTCAAAACAGCGCTCCAGGTCATCCCCATGCTGGAACAAAACCAGCGCTGGCAGGAGGCGGCGGACCTGTGCCGTGCGGCCACCATGCATGAGCCTTACATGGAGGAGCTGTACCGCCACCTGATGACCGCCCTGCTTCAGCTTGGCGACCAGCGTAGCGCAGTGACGGTCTTTGAGGACATGAGCCAACTTCTCCTGGCCAACTTTGGCATCATGCCGTCCGATGAGCTGAGAAGCCTCTACCGGGATGCCTTGCGTTCCCTCAACGAGCGCACCATGTCCCCCAATCTGATCCTGGATCAGCTCCGTGAGTCCTCTGACGAGGGCGGCGCACTGGTTTGCGACTATGACTTTTTCAAGGTCATCTACCACTCCATCGCCCGGATGATCGAGCGCAGCGGAGACGCAGCCCATCTGGCCCTGATCTCCATACTAAGCGACAGCGACAAGCCCCTGTCCCGCCGAAGCCTGGACTGCGTAATTGAAAACCTCCAGGACCTCATCCGCATCAACCTCCGCCGGGGGGACGTGGCTGCCCGGTGCAGCGTGTCCCAGTATATCCTGTTGCTGCCCCAAGCCAACTACGAAAATAGCTGCAACATCTGCGAACGTATCTCCAAGGCTTTCGTCCGGCAGTACCCCCACTCCCCCGCCCGACTCCAGACCTCGGTTCAGCCCTTAGAGCCTAACAGCCGCAGATAGCACCAGGCAACAGTAATCCGGCCCGCACTGTGCGCGGGCCGGATATTTTTTCATGCGCACCTCACAGGATCAGCCCTATCAGCCCCTCCGGCTCTGCCCCCACCAGGGGCAGGGATACCGTAGCCTTGAACAGGTCGCCGTCGATGCTGATGTCAAACCGGCCATGCTGCAATTCCGTTAGCGACTGGGCGATGGACAGGCCCAAGCCGCTGCCCGCCTGGTTCCGGGACTCGTCCCCCCGGACGAACCGCTCCATGAGCCGCTCGGCGGGCATATCCAGCGCGTCCCGTGAGATGTTCTTCACCGACAGCACCGCCCAGCCTCCGCTCTCCCGCAGGTCCACGTACACTCGGGTCCCCGGCAGGGCGTATTTGGCGCAGTTGCTCAGCAGGTTGTCCAGTACCCGCCATAGGTGCCGCCCATCCGCGTCCACCCACATGGACGTCTCCGGCAGGGAGCGCACCACAGTCAGCCCCTGGGCCTCCAGCCGGTCGCCGCACTCCGCCAGGGCCTGGTCGGTGAGCTGGCACAGATCCAGCCGCTCCCAGCTTACAGTGAGGTTGCCGGTGGACGCCTTAGACGCCTCCACCAAGTCCTCGGTGAGCTTCTTCAGCCGCTGGCTCTTCCGGTCCAGCACCTCGATATACTCCGCCGCCTTGGGGTCTTGGATGTCCGCCTTTTTCAGCAGGTCCACATAGTTGATGATGGAGGTCAGCGGCGTTTTCAGGTCGTGGGACACGTTGGTGATCAGCTCTGCCTTGAAGTGCTCGCTGCGCATTCGCTCGTCCACCGCCGTGGAGATAGCCTGGCTGAGGTTGTTCAGCTCGTCGGCGTGGCCCCGGAGATCAGGGAGCATCCGCCGGGTGTCGATGTGGTAGTGCGGGTTCCCGCCGATGATCTCCTGGGTCCCCCGGCGAATCTTCTTCCACTGGTATGCCCACAGGCACAGATAAGCCGTCGCAAGAAAGCTCACGATCAGCCACAGCCCGGAGGCGCTGCCGTTATCCACCGTCATAAAGGAAAAGAGCAGATATGCCATACAGCCAAACACCGCCTTCCAGATGAGGGGGACCGCCGCAGCAGCGGAGCGTACCGCCCGCACGCCCCGGCCCGCCGCGCGCAAGCCCCAGGCGCACAGCTTCCAGGTCCAGGTGTTGCGCAGCAGCGTGTGGGCCTTGACCCGGGCGCACACCGTCACCAACGCCCCCAGACCCAGGGCCGCCGTGGCGGACACCGCCATACCCACAGAGATGAGCTGGACATACATGGGCGCATACATATAGGAATAGCCCTCTACGGACACGTTCAGCCCGATGCCCAGGGCCGCTACGCCCAACAGAAACATGGACAGCAACAGCACGTCGGCGGGCACGCGGTGGAACCAATTCAGGTAAATGCCCTCCACCCCCCGCTTGTGCCCTGAGGAAGCGCACACGTACACCGTCAGCAGGATGCCGGATACAGCGCACACAATGGTGATAGCCAGGTTTCTCTCCCGGTCGGCCTGCCACTGGTTCAGCTTGAAATCGGCCTTCCTGTACTGATCGTCCACCATACCGCTCCGGTTCACCCACAACACCAGGTTGACTGTGCTGTCCTCCACCTCGGCCACTTTTTCCCAGGACATGGAATCCACATCGAAGCGGTAGCCGAACTGGTTGACAGTCAGGGAATTCTCCACAGACGGCCCGTAGACATACCGGCCCTGGGCGGTGGTCACCACCAGTACGCTGGCGTTTTTCTTCCCATCGGTGAACACAGTGTCCGGCTCCACCTGCGCCGCCGGGATGCCTGCGCTGGCGTGCGGCGCCGGGGCATCGACGCCGGTGTCCGCCGCCTCTTCCCCATCCTGGAAGGCGTTCACCAGGTCCATCAGTGCGATACCCCACTCATCCAGGTCCACCGACTCCTCATCCTCCAGGTCGATGTTGACGGAATCCTGTATCACCTCCGGCCAGTAGGCCGTCCCGATCTCCACGTCGAAGCCGCCGCCCCACTGGTAGGCATACCAATACTCCGGCCCCCGGATGCCGCCGGCCTCCATGGTATTGCCCCGCAGCACTGCGCCGCCTTCCCCGATGAGCTGCCAGCGCAGGTTGGTGTTCTCCGCGCTCAGCTCCTCCTCAAGCTGGGCCTTGTTGCGCTGCTGGAAGGCGGACAGAACCCCCCCCTGCTCCTCTATCCGCTCGTACTCCAGGAGCCGCATCACCCGTTCGGAATCGCTTCGCACCATGTAGCTCATGGTGTAGCCGTCGGAGAGGTAGCTCTCGCTCCACAGCGCGTCAAAATTGGCCAGTTGATACCAGCCCATGATGGCGGTGGCGGTGAAACCCGCCACCGCCGCGATGAAGGCCAG
>CATJRT010000158.1 GCA_949742895.1 uncultured Eubacteriales bacterium
CAACGAGCTGCTGATCCAGACCATCAACGTGGACCTGGCCAACGACCTGGGCAACCTGGTCAGCCGCACCACCGCCATGGCGGAGAAGTATTTCGGCGGAAAGCTGCCCGAGGCCAAGCAGAGCGCAGAGCTGGACAAGGAGCTGATCTCTCTAACCACCGGTTTGCGGGCCCGGTATGAGGAGCAGATGGAACGGTTCCAGTTCCAGAACGCCCTGGAGGAGGTCTTCAAGGTCGTCCAGCGGGCCAACAAATATATCGACGAAAACGCTCCCTGGACCCTGGCAAAGGATATGGAGGCCAACGGCCCCCGGCTGGCCCATGTGCTCTACAACCTGCTGGAAACCGTCCGGGTGTGCACCGTGCTGCTGACCCCCTTTATGCCCGAGAGCTGTGAAAAGATTTTCGCCCAGATCGGCGCGGATGCAAGCGCCCAAACCTGGGAAAGTGCGGCAAAGTGGGGGACGCTCCCCGCCGGTGTGTCCGTCACCAAGGGTGATAACCTGTTCCCCCGCATCGACATGGCAAAGGAGCTGGCCGAGCTGGATAAGCTCCAGGAGGAAGCCAGGAAGGCCGCCCTGCCCGCCATCGAAATCGAACCCCAGTTGGAGGAAACGGTGGACTTCGACACCTTCTGCAAGTCCGATTTCCGGGCGGTGAAGGTGAAAGACTGTCAGCGGGTGAAGAAGTCGGACAAGCTGCTACGCTTCACGCTGGACGATGGCACGGGGACTGACCGGCAGATCCTGTCCGGCATCGCCAAGTGGTACGCCCCGGAGGATTTGGTCGGCAAAACCTTGGTGGCCATTGTCAACCTGCCCCCCAGGAAGATGATGGGGCTGGAGAGCTGTGGTATGCTCATCTCCGCTGTCCACACCGAAAAGGGTGAAGAAAAGCTGAACCTGCTCATGGTGGACGGCGCTATCCCCGCCGGGGCCAAGCTGTGCTAAAACAGAGGGAAAAGGGTGGACACCGGCGCTGAAACATGATATACTGTGCTTCGCCGTATGTTTCGATATAGCGGAGCATAGACTTAGAAGCTGAACCAATAGTCTCAGCGCGGTATCTGCACGGCTAAAATCACCGTCTGCCGCATTAAAAAATCTTGAAATACACAAGGTATTCCTGCGATTTTTTTTGCCTTGCCGGCAGCGATTTTACCTCATGCATCTGCACACTTCGGCGATTGGTACAGCTCCTGAGAAATGAACAAAAAGCAAGGAGCGATTGAGATGAAGATGAAGAAGCGGCTGGCGCTGCTCCTGTCCGCAGCGCTGATGCTGACCTTCCTTGCCGCCTGCGGTGACAAGAAGGACGGTCAGAGCGAGGGTGAAGGCAATTACATCGGTGACAGCGTTCGGACCTACTGGTTCTATTTTACAGTGGAAGACGCCTATTTCTGCGACGAATATGAGGGTTACACGCCCGAGTCCGGCAACCGGCTCCTGGTGGCGTCCATGACGGTGAAAAACCACAGGGACTACTCTGTGACCATGTTCAAGGAGGACTTCCCTATCCTGTGGGGAGAGGGCGAGGACGTGGATATGGCCTATCCCATTTCTGCGTTTACCGATGAGCAGCTTCCGGACGAGTATAACTTGGGCATTAAAAGGACGGAAGCCGGACTGCTGGTGTACGAGGTTCCAGAGGACCAAAAGGATTTCTCCATAGCCTTTATGGAGCTTTTTGACGATGACTCCGAGGGCGAGACCTACTTTGTGGACTTTACCCCTGACGAGAAGTAAATTCTTTTGAATATGGCGCGAAAAAGGGCTGTTAAGCTCTTTTTCGCGCCTGTTTCTGCGGGAAAGGAGACTGGCTATGCTGTTCGATACCCACGCCCACTATGATTCCAGGCAGTTCGATGCTGACAGGGAAGAGGTGCTGGCCTCCCTGCCCGACCGGGGAGTGGCGCTGGTGGTCAATCCCGGCTGCGATCTGCCCTCCTCCCGGATGGCGGTAGAGTTGGCAGAACGCTGGCCCTTTCTCTATGCCGCCGTAGGCGTCCACCCGGAGGACTGTGGCACATGGCAGAACGGGGATGTGGACGCCCTGCGGGCCATGGCCGCCCACCCGAAGGTGGTAGCCATTGGGGAGATCGGCTTGGATTACTATTGGAAGGAAAACCCCCGGGAGCTTCAGCAGCGGGTGTTCCGGGCTCAGCTTGCCCTGGCGGCAGAGCTGGGCCTACCCGTGATCGTCCACGACCGGGAGGCCCACGGCGACAGCCTGGCCATTGTCAGGGAGTTTCCTCAGGTCCGGGGCGTGTTCCACTGCTATTCCGGCAGCGCGGAAATGGCCCGTGAGCTGGTGGAACTGGGCTGGATGATTTCCTTTACCGGAGTGCTTACCTATAAAAATGCCCGGAAAGCGGTAGAGGCCGCCCAGGCTGTCCCGCTGGACCGGCTGATGATTGAGACGGACAGCCCTTACATGGCCCCCGTCCCCCACAGGGGAAAGCGGAATGATTCCGGTTATGTGGTCCATACCTGTGAGCGTTTGGCGGAAATTAAAGAAATTTCTTTGGAAGAAATGGCCCGGATTACGCTGGAAAATGGACGTAAATTCTACCGTATTTTGAAATATATGCCAGAAACAGACGAATAAAGTGAAAAAAATTTTCTTTTTCGCCCTTTTTCTGCCTTGCCATGAAAATCTCTTGACAAACTCTGGCAGGTATGTTATAATTCTAACAGTTTTGATGTATGAACTGTCTTTGTCCTCTCTTTCGTACATACGAAAGGGGGGACCTTCTTGTTTGCCTTCAAAACGATTTTATCTCTACAGGAGGAAAAGAAAAATGACCGGTATTGTGAAATGGTTCAACGCAGAAAAGGGCTATGGTTTCATTACCCCTGACGATGGCTCTGAGGACGTGTTCGTCCACTTCTCCGCTATCGTGGCCGAAGGCTACAAGAAGCTGCTGGAAGGCCAGAAGGTGACCTTTGAGACCGAGCCTGATCCCCGCGGTGCCAAGGGCGTGCGCGCCACCAACGTGGTCGCTCAGGTCGAGGAGTAAAAGCAAAGCAAGGAAAGAGGGTCAGCCGGTTCACCGGCTGGCCCTCTTTTTGCTGTTGTTCTGCTGTGGATTATGCGTGGAGCAGATACCAGGTGGTGTTGAAGCGGCAGGCATAGTAGCCCTCGCCCAACTTCTTGATCTCATCGTAATACATCTGGTTCTTGTAATAACGGATGCCCATGCCGGTGTCCCAGCCCTTGAGGTCGTTACCCACCAGGATCACAGGCTTGCCGTTCTCGCGGGTACTCTTCATATAGTTGTAGGCGTCGATGGCCTCCTGCTCGGTGGCGTAGATGCCCTCGGAGGCGAACTTGCCATCGTGGAGCAGGCCGTACTTGCCCTCGTAGGTGAGGAAGCTGTAGTACTTATTGCCAAGGTCGCTGACGATCTCGCACTTGGTGCCGTCGGCTACGATAAAGGAACCGTCTGCCGCCAGCACATAGCCGCGGTCTGTATTGCCCTCGGCGGTCTGGCTCTTTCCGGTGGACATATCGTAGATGAAGCGGGCGGAGCCATAGTAGGCGCACACCAGGACGTCGCCCCAGATGAGGAGGCTGTAGCCGCCGTCGGTAAAGTACTCGGAGCGGATGCCATTGGCGTCGGCAATGGCCCAGCCCTTCTCGGGGATCTCCACCAGGACGAAGTCGCCGTTGAAATAAGCCCTGTTGTACTCGCCGAAGCCCAGGCCGTTCACCTGACCGTTCAAGCCCAGGATGGCGTACTGGCTGCCGTACTTGCCGGTGGCCAGGGTGCAGTTTTCATACAGTTTGATTTCATCATAGATGAACTCGGTGGCGGGGCCAGTGGAGCTGTACAGGGCGTACTTATTGCCGTCCCGTACGACAAACAGGGGAGTGCCATTGGGAGGCAGGAGCGGGGTGAACTTCAGGTTCGTGATCTTCTTGCCGTCCATGTTCAGCACGTCCCAGTTATTCTCACCGATTTTGCCAAAGATGTAGACGCCGTTGGTGCTGACGTACTCATAGATGAACTCGGTGACCTTGACGCCGTTGACAGCGACGCAACGGCGTCCGCTGTAGTCGATCCGGGCGGTGTAGAGGCCCCAGCCCAGGCTGTCAACATAGTTGTAGCTGATGGGCAGGGTGATGGTGCCGTTGGTATTGATGATGCCCCACTTGCCATTCTTCTTCACCCGGGCAAAGCCGTTGACGAAGTCACCGGCATCGTTATACTGGGCGGCGATTTTCGCCTTGCCGGTGTTGGCGGCGACGTAGCCGTACAGGTTGTTGGTGGAGTCGCGATAGCGCATCAGGCCATTGCTGACCTTCCAGTAGTAGCTGTCCAGCTTGCCGAGGATCTCGGGGGCGTCGCGCTGGCTCAGCGGGGTGAGGGTGAAGGTCAGGCGCTTCTCGGGCAGGACGCAACGCTGGATCATGGTGGCCACGTCGGCGCGGGTGATGTTGGAGTCGGGGTTAAAGGTGCCGAAGTTGTCGCTGCCCTGGAGGATGCCGGCCCGGTACAGGGTGAAGATGTTGTTGTAGTACTCGGTGGCGCTGGACACATCGGGGAGAGCGTTGACGTTGTTCTTGGTGGTCCAGGTGCTGGCGGGCAGGGCGCGGACCAGCAGGGTGGCCATCTCGGCGCGGGTGATGTTGCGCTTGTAGCTGGTGCCGAACTCATCCTTGGCCATGAGGCCGTTTTCCACACAGTAGTCGATGGCGCTCTGATACCAGGGATCGCTCTTGGGCAGCTCGCCGGTGCCGCCGTTGTAGATGCTGTGCATCCGGGCGGTGACGGTGATGGCGTCCCGCAGGGTGTACATGGAGTTGGGGCTGAATTTGGTGTCGCTGGTGCCGCTGAGGATGCCCAGCTCGTAGCAGTCCACTACGGCGTCATAGTAATACTTCTTGGGAAGGTCGGTAAAGGTGCCTTCCTTATAGGTGCGGGTTTTGGTGAACCCGGCGGCGCTGGCGGTCAGGGGCAGTACCGACAGGCACAGTGCGAGAGTCAGGACTAAGGACAGGAATCTTTTCTTCATAAATCTCTCCCTTTCTGCTGTATACAGCGGTTTTGATGCCAGGGCATCAAAATGGTTTGGCGCGCCAAACCATAACGGCTTTATTGTACCATAAAACGAAATATTTACAAGAGGTAAAATCCCTTTTTTGACGATGCTTTATGGGACAAGGCTGGTAATAGGATCGAATGCCCTTACGCCTTTGTGGAAAATGCGGATTGACAAGGGTAGGAAAATCAGATATATATGAAGCATACAAAGGGAGTAGCCTGCACAGGATGCCTGTGTTTTCGGAGCCGTCAGTACGATCTTGCGATCCGGCCCGCGATGAAAAGGCGAGACTTTGCTGGCTGAGCGGCAGCATTGTCTCGCCTTTTTGTATTCAGGAAGCACTGATTCAATGCGTTTACGGCATCTTGCGGAAATTTTGCGGCATAATTTTGTTGCGACTTTTTGAAATAAACAAATTATTCCTGCGAAATCGCGCCGCATTCTACCACAAAGTTTTTCTGCAATCTGCTCTTGCAGATTGAATCAGTCCTTCCTTTATTTTCGGATTTGGAGGGGATAATGGAAAGAGGAATGAACGGATATACAAACCTGAATGAAATGAGGAAAAGAGATGACGATTGCGCAACTGGTTATGTTTATGGTGCGGCTCTTGGCCGGTACAGGAGTATTTTTGGCGGGAGTCCATCTGCTGACAGCCAACATCGAGCAGCTCGCCACAGGGAAAATCAAGGCGCTGTTCGGCCGGACTGCCGACAAGCGGCTGGTGAACGTAGGGGTGGGCGCGGCGGCCACCGCCCTGATCCAAAGCTCCAGCGTCACCACAGTACTCATTGTGGGCTTTGTCAACGTGGGGGTAATGAATCTGCACCAGGCTGCGGCCATGATTATGGGAGCCAATATTGGCACCACTGTTACCGCCCATATTGCCGCCCTCAGCGCTTTCCCCGTCACAACCTATATCCAGGTTCTGGTGTTTATTGGCATTATGATGAGCATGGCTGGCAAAACGGACGGACTGAAGAAAACCGGCCTGATTCTCACGGGGCTGGGGCTGATTTTCATTGGTCTGGCGCTGATGTCCGACGCCATTAAGGCCAACCGGGATGCGATCCAGAGCATATTCGAAACGGTAACCAATCCTGCGCTGCTGTTTGCTGCCGGCATCCTCATCACTGCCCTGATCCAGTCCAGCTCCGCTACCACGTCGGTCATTATTGCTATGTCGGTAGCCGGACTGACCATCGGCAGCGGCGGCAACGAGGTGCTGTATATTGTTCTGGGCACCAACATCGGTTCCTGCGCCACCGCCATCATGTCCTCAGCCACTGCCGGGGCCAACGCCCGGCGGGCGGGCCTCATCCACCTGATGTTCAACACCTTCGGCTCGGTAATTTTCTTTATCCTGCTGCTGTGCTGGCCCGGCTTCATGAACGCCACCTTCCGGCAGTGGTTCCCGGAAACCGCTACGCAAATCGCCATGTTCCATACCTTTTTCAATGTTTCCTGTACGGTGATATTCCTCCCCTTCTGCGACGGGTTTGTGAAGTTATCCCGGCGGCTGGTCCGGGACAAGGGAACGGCGGAGCCGGCCACCTTTCTGGACGAACGTATGCTGGCTTCTCCGTCTCTTGCGGTCGCCCAGCTGGAGAAGGAAAGGCTCCGGCTGTCCGACGCCGCCATGGATGCCTTCCGCACAGCCTACCGCTCCTTTGAGCGGCAGGATAAGGGACTGATTGGTCCGGCCCAGGAACAGATCGAACGGGCGGACGCCATATACCACGCTATGGTCAACTACCTGGTCCGGCTGTCCGCACAGAGCACGCTGGCCGAGGAGCGGAGCATTTCCAACCTCCACAGTAGTGTAGGGGATGTGATGAGAATCGCGGAAATCGCGGACAACTTTACCAAGTACACTAAAAGTACCGTCAAAAACGGACTGGAGTTCTCCGAAGGGGTGATGGCGGAGGTCAATGGGATGGCAGAACGGGTGGAGGCGCTGTATGCCCTCACCAGGCAGGCGGTGGAGGAAAAGGACCCGGCGCTGCTGCCCCGTATTGACGCGGTGGAGGAGAGCATTGACGACGCCCGCAAGAGGCTGATCGACAGCCACATCCGTCGGCTGAACGCCGGGGCGTGCAAGCCGGAGTGCAGCGGTGTGTTTGTCAACTTGGTGTCCAACCTGGAGCGTCTGGGCGACCACCTGACCTATATCGTCTATACCATTCTGGACCGGGCTGTCTGAATGGGGCAGTTGACGGTGTAAGGAGCAATAAAACGTCGAAGGGAGGCACGGCAGGGCATAGCCCGCCATAGGATAGATTGCAGTCCGTCCGCAGGACGGACCGCCTGGGAAAGGAGCAATCTATCATGTATGAGACATTGTGTTTATCCGCTCTCCGGGAAGGGGAGAGCGCCTATGTGACACAGGTCAGCGCCGGTCCGGCCATGGAACGGCGGCTGACCGACCTGGGGCTGGTGCGGGGCACCCGTGTGACCTGTGTGCTGCGCAGTCCGGCGGGAGATCCCTGCGCCTATCTGATCCGGGGGGCTCTCATCGCCCTGCGCCGGACGGACGCCGACGGGGTGTCCCTGGAGCGGCAGACGGCCTGCGTGCCGGAGAGGGTGGTGGCCACATGAACGGGGAAGGTCCCTGCATTGCCCTGGCGGGAAACCCCAATGTGGGCAAGTCCACTCTGTTCAACGCGCTGACTGGACTGCATCAGCACACAGGAAATTGGGCTGGGAAAACAGTTGCCACTGCCTGTGGGCAGTTCCGATGGGAGGGGACGGACTACGAGGTGGTGGACCTGCCGGGTACTTATTCGCTGACGGCCCACTCCCAGGAGGAGGCGGTGGCCCGGGACTTTATCGAAAGCGGCCGGGCGGACGGGGTGGTGGTGGTGTGCGACGCCACCTGCCTGGAACGCAACCTCATTCTGGTACTCCAGGTGCTGGAGCTGACGGGGAAGGCGCTGGTGTGCGTCAACCTGATGGACGAGGCCCGGCGGCTGGACGTCGAGGTGGACCTGTCCGCCCTGTCCCGGCGGTTGGGTGTGCCAGTGGTGGGTGTGTCCGCCGGACGGCAGGAAGGGCTGGATGATTTGCGGAACGCCATTGCAGAGCTGGCGCAGTCCGAAGCCGCCGCCGCCCCTGCTCAGGAGCCGGAACAGCGGGTGGGCTTGGCAGAACAGTACGCCCAGCAGGTGGTGCGCAGCAAACAGGCAGACCGGCTGCACCGTCAGCGCAGGCTGGACCGTTTGCTAACTTCAAAAAGCACCGGCATCCCGCTCATGCTCCTGTTGCTGGGTGTGGTGGTCTGGCTGACGGTGGCGGGGGCCAACGTGCCCTCCAACCTACTCACCGGCCTGTTTGTCTGGCTGGGCGGAGTGCTGGAGGGCTGGCTGGCCCTGGCCCCGGAGTGGCTACGGGGGCTGCTGCTGGACGGGGTGTACCGGGTGACCGCCTGGGTGGTGGCGGTGATGCTGCCCCCCATGGCCATCTTTTTTCCCCTGTTCACCCTGCTGGAGGATTTAGGCTATCTACCCCGGGTGGCCTTCGTCATGGACCATGCCTTTCAGAAAGCCAAAGCCTGCGGCAAGCAGGCCCTCACCATGTGTATGTCTCTGGGCTGCAACGCCTGTGGCGTCACCGGCTGCCGCATCATCGACAGCCCCCGGGAGCGGCTCATCGCCATCCTGACCTCCTCCCTGGTGCCCTGTAACGGAAAATTTCCCACCCTTATCGCCCTCATCACCTTGTTTTTTGTTGGCGGACGGGGTGGACTGCTGGCCTCGCTGGAGAGTGCGGCGCTGCTGTTGGGAACGCTGGTTTTAGGTGCTGCGGGGACGCTGGCCTGTTCCCGGCTGCTGTCCGCCACGGTGCTGAAAGGGATGCCCTCCTCCTTTGCCCTGGAGCTGCCCCCCTTCCGCAAGCCCAGAGTGGGGCAGGTGGTGGTCCGCTCCATGCTGGACCGCACCCTGTTTGTGCTGGGCCGTGCGGCGGCGGTGGCTGCGCCCGCAGGGGCAGTGATCTGGCTGACGGCCAACGTGACTGTGGGCGGTGCCTCCCTGCTGGCCCACTGTACCGGATTTCTGGATCCCTTCGCCCGGTGGTTTGGGTTGGACGGAGTAATCCTTATGGCGTTTATCCTGGGCTGGCCCGCCAACGAGATTGTGATGCCGGTGATGCTTATGGCATACCTGGCCACGGGGAGCTTGGTAGAGTTTGACGACCTCACCGCCCTGGGGCAGCTCCTCACCGGACATGGCTGGACATGGCTGACGGCTGTGTGTACCATGCTGTTTTCCCTGTTTCACTGGCCCTGCTCCACCACCTGCCTGACCATCTACAGGGAGACGGGCAGCGTAAAGTGGACGGCGCTGTCTGCAGTCCTGCCCACGGCGCTGGGGCTGGGACTGTGCCTGTGTGTGACCCTGCTGGCCCAGTTGCTGGGGATGGCGTAAAAAAGGCCCGCCGGAGCGCACCGGCGGGCCTTCAGCTTATTTTTACGCTTTTTTGAGTTCCAGATTCTGAGTTCGGTTAATCACCCACAGGTTAAAGCTGACCACCACCAAGAAGATGGACACGCCGGGAGAAACCAGGGCGTGGCCTGCAATCAGGGCAATGGCAAAGGCGGCCAGGGTGGTATACAGGTAGGTGCAGTATTGCAGATCGGCCAGCCGCTTCAGCGGATGCCTGAGGAATTGAATGATGGCATATACGATGAACGCGAAGTAGGGCAGCACATAAATGGCGAAGCCCAGGATGCCGTGCCGGATGAGGATGGAAGGCGGGTCCATCTCGATCATATAGCTGATGTCCCGATTGTAAGCTGGGGTGTTGCGGTAGCCTATGCCCAAAAGCTTACCCACCGGCCCGCTGTCGATGAACACCTGGACGCTGGGGGAGGCGGAGAACAGGCGGCGGCTGAGGATGGCGTCCAGCCGGCCAACCAGCTTGTTGTCCTTGATGAGCTGGCGCAGCCAGGTGTCTTCGCTGGCCTCCTTGATGGGACGGCTGCTCTCCCAGATATCAACGACGTCCTCGGAACTCTGCTGCTGGTAGGGGTCGTATACGTCGTTGATATACTGTTTGAGGGGAGAAGAGAGATAGATGCCCATGGTGGCTACGCACATGACCAGCAGGACAGCCACGCAGCACAGGTTGGCCACGGTGCGCTCCCGGTACAGGCCGAACAGCATCCACACCAACGCCGCAACGCAGAACACCAGGTTGAACAGGAACACGATCTTGGTGCCGATATAGTTGGCGGAAAACATTACCGAGGCCAGAGCCCACAGGATGAGCGGGACCTTCCACCACGTCTTTCTGGTGACGGCGGGGATCTGCTTTATGCAGTAGTAGACCACGAAGGGGCCAGCCAGCGCGATGATACAGCCAGTCTCGTTGGCGGCGTAAAACCAGCCGTTGTAGCCGTAGCCGGAGTTGCCATAAGATTTGAAGCTGGTGTTGGTGATGAAGGCCAGCAGGATGACGCCGCAGTAGATGGCCCCCGCCCAGGCGATGGAGCGGGTGGAGACGGTGTGGCCGTACTCCCTGTAAATTGTATACAGGAACACCAGCACAAAGGGTGTGTAGAAGGTCTTAACGCACTCCTGCAAATTGCGCAGGCACAGGCTCAGTCCGCCCAGAGAGAACATATAGCCCATGAACAGGACCAGATAGGCCACAAATGCGCCCAACACAGCCAGACACAGCTTCTTTCCGGGGAACTGGCTGACAAACATCACATAGAGGAAGGCCAGCGCCATGAACAGCGAACGCACTACCACGCCAGCGGTAATGGGGTGTCCGGCGGTGACGCCGAAGGCGGTGAGTATGTCCAGCAGGGGTTGGCAGACGATGTATAATCCTAAAATCAACGGGAGACGTTCCCGGGAAAACTGGCGCAGTCTGGCGAGCACGGGCATAGAATCAACACCTTTTTTTGGAATGATGTGGTCGAAGCCAAATTAAGTATAGTATAGGGTGGGCCAAAATGCAACAAAAAATTACAGTCTTTAAGGCTTTTTTAAGAATTGGGTGGAAACAATAAAAGGGCCTCCGCAGTCATGCTGTGGAGGCCCTTATCACTGCGTCCGGTTTGATTTACAGGGCTGCCTTCAGGGCATCTGCCATGTCGGTGCGCTCCCAGGGCAGGTCCAGCTCGGGCCGGCCGAAGTGGCCGTAGGCGGCGGTCTGGCGGTAGATGGGCCGGCGCAGGTCCAACCGGTTGATGATGGCTGTGGGGCGCAGGTCAAACACCTTGTCCACTGCGGCTTCCAGGGCCTCGTCGCTGACGCTGCCAGTGCCGAAGGTGTCCACCCGGACGGACACAGGCTGGGCTACCCCAATGGCATAGGCAAGCTGCACCTGGCACTTGTCCGCCAGCCCTGCGGCCACGATGTTTTTGGCGGCCCAGCGGGCGGCGTAGGCGGCGGAGCGGTCCACCTTGGTGGGGTCCTTGCCGGAGAAGGCACCGCCGCCATGGGGGGCGGAACCGCCGTAGGTGTCCACGATGATCTTCCGTCCGGTGAGGCCGGAGTCCCCCTGGGGCCCGCCCACCACGAAGCGCCCGGTGGGATTGACCAGGATGCGGGTATTTTCGTCCAGCAGCTCCGCCGGAATGGTGGGCTTCA
>CATJRT010000159.1 GCA_949742895.1 uncultured Eubacteriales bacterium
ACCGTCAGCTCCAGGCCGTTCTCGTAGCAGTAGATGGTCTTGTGCTCCGCGCCGTGATATTGGAATACTCGGTGGATCTCCTTCATTTTGGAGCACAGGAACAGGTACAGCATGAAGATGACCACCTTCAGAACGCCCTCGATCACTGAGCGCACCCATAGCGGCATGGTCTTCCACACCATGCCGATCAGCCCGGTGAGGGCGGTGGGCAGCAGGATGAACAGCCCCACGGAAAAGGCGATGCCCAGCACCGCCCCGATGGTAACGATGATGGCGGCGGCTTTTTCATCGGAAAAGTGGTCATTGATCCACTTGTCCAGGCCGTCCAGCTCCTCCTCGCCGCCGTCCGCCCCGTCCTCGGACACCTCGGCGGAGTGCATCAGCGCTTTCACCCCGTGGACCATGGAGCCGCAGAAGATGAAGATGCCCCGGATAAAGGGCAGCTTAGCCAGCCCCGACCTGGGCTTGATGGCCTCCTCGGTGATGTCCAGCTCTCCATCCGGCTTGCGCACCACGATAGCCCGCTTCTCTGGCCCCTGCATCATAATGCCCTCCAGCAGGGCCTGTCCCCCGCAGGTTGTTTTGAACGGTGTACAATATTGTGTCTCTTTTTCTGCCATGGATCGCGTCTCCTTTGGTATATTGCTCCCTCTCCTGTCCTCACAGTCTACCAGATGCGGAAGGAAAATGCAAGGGCAAATTGAAACTCTTGTTCTATTTTACAGGCTCTCCTCGTGGATAGGCAGGCACAGAATGGCCTGACACCCGCCGCCAGGTGCGTTGCCGATGTCCAGCGTACCGTTGTGAGAGGTGACAATCTCCTCGCATACCGCCAGACCGATACCCGAGCCACGTGCTTTGGACGAACCCTTGTAGAACTTGTATTTGATGAAGGGCAGCTCGTCCTCCGGCACGCCAGGGCCATAGTCCCGGATGCGGATGACCACGCTGTCCCCCTCATGAGCGGCGGACACATCGATCTTGCCGCCGGAGCCGCCGTGCTTGTCGGCGTTGTCCAGCAGGTTGCAGAACACCTGGCGCAGCCGCTCCGAGTCGCCGTTGATGAGGGGAAGCTCCTCCTCAAAGGGCATATAGTTCAGCGTCAGCCCCTTGCGGCGGAAAAATTCCCGGTAGGTATACACCGCGTCCTCCAACTCGGCGATGATGTCTATGGGCTCCACCGACAGGTTGACCCGCCCCGTCTCCATCCGGGAGAACTCCAGCAGCTCCTCCACCATACGGGTGAGGCGCTGGGCCTCCGACACAATGATGCCCATACCCTTTTTCACGTCGGCGGCATTGCGCACCTCGCCGTTATAGAGGGTCTCCGCCCAGCCGTTGATAGCGGTGAGGGGGGTGCGCAGCTCATGGGAGACTGAGGAAATAAACTCCGACTGTGTGCGCTCGGCCTGGTCGATCTTCATGGACATATCGTTGATGGCGTCCACCAACTCGCCCATCTCGTCGTTGGAGCGCTTGTCCATCTGTACGCCGTAGCTGCCGGTGGCAATACGCTTGGCGGTCTCTGTGACCCGGATCACCGGGTCCAGCACCTTGCGGATGAAATAGGAAGCGCTTACCCCCATAAACACCAGCACCAGCAAGCCTACAGCGGACACCATTACCACAATGCGCACCATCTGCTCCTCCACCAGCCGCAGGGAGGTGACCATCCGCACCACACCCACCACAGTGCCATTGTATACCACCGGCGCGGAGGCGGACACAATCTGGTCTCCGGTGGACAGGTCAACGCCCTGAAACGGGGCCACCTGTTTGGTGGCGATGGCGTCGGCTACATCCGGGGTGTCCACGCTGGAGCCAGATATATCCATCATGGAGGACATGAGCACCCGGCCGCTGGAGTTCAAAATCTGCACCTCGATAACGGCCTTGTCCTCAAACTGGTTGACGAACTGCCGGGCAGTGGCAAGATAGGTGGTCTCGGTGTAGTTGCGGAACATCCCGGCGGCGGTCTGAGCCTTGCTCTCCAGAGAGGCTTCGATGGTGGAGGTATAATAGCTGTACATGGCCAGGGAAAAGGCGCTCACTGCCACGGCAATGACCATAAAGGTAGCTGCCAACGTATTGATGAGCCACTGGCGGCGCAGCCGGCCCCGGGGCCTGTGGCGGCGGCCGGCGGTCTCCTGGACCGGACTGGGCGGCTGCACTGGCTGGCTTTTCCGCCGCTTATGGCGGTTCTGCCGCTCCCGCTCCCGGATTCGTTCCTGATTTTGTTCCTGCTCCATGGCGCACCCTCCTTTCTCTCAAAATCAAACGAATTGCCGGCTTACTGCGCCGGAAGCCGGACCGCTTCCAGACCACACGGCTATTGGGTGCATTATGGGACAGCTTCCTAAGCACGCTCCACGCCCTCTGCAACAGCGTCTAAGCCTCTACGACTGCGCACACCGGGGTGCTTCCCCTTCCATGCGCCGTTGTCACGCTTCGCAGGTGGCTGGACGCTCGGCAGCTTTCGCTCCGACTTGGGCGTCTGCGGTCCGCTATGCGGCCCTCCACTCGCCTTCGCTCCACTCCAAGCTGCCTCGCAGCCACCTGCTCAGCGCTTCTCTGCTATGCGTCCCACTTATACCCGTACCCCCACACGGTAGTGATATAGGCCGGCTTCTGGGGGTCGTCTTCCAGCTTTACCCGGAGGCGGCGGATGTTCACGTCCACGATTTTCAGCTCCCCCAGGTACTCTTTGCCCCACACAGCCTCCAAAATCTCCTCCCGTGACATGGCTTTCCCCGGATTCTCCATGAACAGCCGGGCAATGGAATACTCCACCTGGGTCAGCTTAATCCGCTTTCCGCCCTTTTCCAGCGTCCGGTTGCGGGTGTTCAGCAGGAAGGGGGGCTGGCTCAGCTCGTCCACATCCCGGATCGGCGCACCCCCGGCCCGGCGGTACAGCGCGTCTACCCGTGCCGTCAGCTCCGCCGGGGAAAAGGGCTTGGTCACGTAGTCGTCCGCTCCGGTCATCAGCCCGCTCACCTTGTCCATTTCCTGCGTGCGGGCGGTGAGCATGATGATGCCGATCTGGGCGTTCCCCGCCCGGATGCGGCGGCATACTTCAAAGCCGTCCATCTCACCCGGCAGCATGATGTCCAGCAGGGCCACCTTGATGTCCGGGTTCTTCTGGATCTGGGCCAGGGCCTCCTCTCCGTCCCCAGCCTCGATGGTATCATAGCCCGCCCGCTTCAGGTTGATGACCACGAAACTGCGGATGTTGGCCTCGTCTTCCAATACCAATACCTTTCTCATTGATATCACCGCTTTCTCAAGTTATTGGTTGGACCATTCCGCTGTAATCAGCTTAAAGCGCTGCGCCAGCTCTGTCTCGTCCAGCCCGCAATCCCATACAGACGGGTCCAGCACCGCGCAGTAGATGGCGGAGCTGTCGCTGGCCAGCGTGACCCGTCCGGACAGCTTGACCCGCGACATCCGGTTATTTCCGGTAAGCCGGTACACTGTGAGGAACTTCACTGGCTCGTTGTCTCCGCCGTCCTCGCTGTTCGGCCAATAGTAGAACGCCACCGCCCGCTCGCCCCGGACGCTCAGGCTGTCGTCCCGAGCCACGGTAATGTTTCTCGCATCCCAGCCGTTGGGAGCCAGAAGATACCAGCCGTCGGTCACAGAGTGGTAGGTAATGCAGTTTGTCCGGCTGCTCCCACCCCGGTCATACTGCTGCCAGTAGATCAGGTATTGCACCTGCGTGCTGTCCGGATCAGGCTGCTTGAGCTCCACCGGCTTGGGCACCTCCGGCACCTGGTCATTGTTGATGTCCGTCACCCGCACCTCGGTATACCCCCGGATGGTGGACAGGCTGACGCCGCTCTCAATCTCCCGTGTAACGTTTATTAGATTTCCCTGGTCCAGAATGAGCACATCGGTGACCATACCCTTTTCCAGCTCCAGTGTAACGTAGACCCCCGGCGTCTCGTCCGCCAGCAGCCCCGCCTTCGCGGACACCACGTCCCGCATCCCGTCAGACAGGGGAGCAGTGGTGGTCATTGTCAGGCTGCCGTCCTGATAGTCATAATATTCCGCCCGGTTGTATCCCTCGCCGGTGCTATCCTGGAGGAAGAGCAGTATTTCCCGGCTACCGTCGCCGTCCAGGTCGGCAGTCATATAGGTCTCATTGTAGGTGGCGTTCATCAACTCGTCCGCCCCCTCACTGGTCAGGCTGTAGGCGGACAGGATGTGTACCCCAGCACCCAGCTGCCAGCTCACAATCAGCTCCCGGCTGCCGTCTCCGGTGAGGTCCTCATAGGCCACGGAGTTGATGGAAGCGCCGTCCCCCTCCACCATATAGCTCCGGCGGTATACCCCATCCGCGCCCTGCCGGAACAGGCAAACCCGCAGGGGCTTCTCCTCCACCGCAGTGACCCGGAGGAACACCGCCGCCGTCTCCTGCTCACCGTCGCCGTCCAGGTCCAGGAGCTGAATGGTAGAGGTATTGCTGCCGTAGTTGATGACAGCGTACTCCGCCCCCAGCTCACTCATGGTGCTTTCGATGGTGGCCTGCAAATCGGAATACTCCTCAGGCAGCATGGGCAGAGCGTACAGCCCTTCAACCGGCTTGAACATACAGCCACTGAGCGCCAGGGCCAGCGTAGCCGTCAACAGGCCCATCCCCACGCGCTGCGTCACCTTGCGTCCCGTCATCATCTCCACCCGCTTTCTTGTCGTCCCCGCCCGAAGTGGACAGGGTAAGTCAAATTGCATTATATCATATAAATCGCGCTATGCCTATGGATTTTTCCTGAAATTTTTCTCCGGCAAGTCAAAAAAAGGACCGCTGGCAGGCGGTCCTTTTTTCACGCTCAATTTTATTACTCCCGAAAAATAATCTAGAAAAAAGATGCAGAAAGTGGTAAAATAGACAGCATGGAACACGTAGATTTACGAAAATTGAATAGAGGAGAA
>CATJRT010000160.1 GCA_949742895.1 uncultured Eubacteriales bacterium
AGGCTCAGCGCCAGGTTCAGCGCGTTGCCCAGCAGGGAAATCAGGATAAACACGGGGACAATGCCCGTGGTGGCGCCCAAGGTGTTGAACACGGAGGCGATGACGCTACCGGACACCATCAGGGCCATGAGCCGGATGTAGGACAGGATGTCGCTGAAAAAGCCGGTAACGCCGTTGTAGATGATGCCAATCAGAGCCGTAAACTTGCCGAAGCCCTTGGCCTCCCGGGTGCCGCCCACGGCCAGCATCAGGAAGCCCACGACCAGCAGAACCAGGCCAACGGTCCCCAGCACGGGGGGCAGGCCCGCCACCAGCTTGCCGCAGATGAACAGCGCCAGACCGGCCAGGATAATCCACCAGGAGATTTCGTTGAACAGCGCGTCGATAAATTCGCCGTCCCTGGCCTTCTTCACCACGCTGACCGCCATGCCGGTAAAGACCTGCACCACGCCCAGCGCCAGCGAGCCGATCATGATGGCCACGATGTCGTCCAGTGCAGTAAAGAGCGAGGGCATGACAAAGGTGCTTTCGGGGTTAATCATGGTGACCAACTGGGGGATCATATCCCCGAAGAAGCCGCCGCTTGCCGCGCCCCACAGCACAGTGCTGATACCGCACCAGAAGATCATCTCCATAAAGTTGGGGTTCTTGGGCTTCTGTTTGAGCAGCACCACCGCCGACGCGGCAATCATCAGCAGGCCATACGCCATGTCTGCCATAATCATCCCAAAGAACAGGATGAAGAAGGGGGCCATGAGGGGATTGGGGTCGATTCCGTCATAGGCGGGCAGGGAGTACATCTCGGTAATGGTGTTCATGGAGCGGGTAATGAAGTTGTTTTTCAGCTTCACCGGCACCTCGGGGTATTCCTCCTGGGTGGGGTCCGCCGTCTCCCAGGCGCAGGTAAACCCACCCAACGCCTTCACCAGCGCCCCCTCCTGGTCAGTGGGCAGCCAGCCCTCCAGCAGATAGGCGGTATCGGTGTCCACCAGCCGGGATTTGTTCTCCTCCCGCTCAATCTCTTGGGCGGCGCGGTCCATGCACCGGCGCAGCAACGCCCGCTGCCCGCCAAGACCCGCGATGCGCGCCTTGTGCTCTGCCGCCTCCCGCTCCAGGGCGTCCACCCGGCCTTGCAGCGCCTGGATGTTGTCCGCTGCCGTGCCGGTCCAGCCCCGCAGGCTCACCCGGGAGAAGCCGAAGGGCCGCAGGGCCTCGGCACAGTCAGCCTGTACGCTGGCGTGGCAGATCAGCAGGAAGTATTGCAGCTCCCGGTCGCTGCCCGCCGGGATGAGCTGGGCCAGCTCGGCGGCCTGGGCCAACGCCGTCTCCAGCGCGGCGAATTCCACCTTGGACGGGGCCGCGCCGAACAGGATGGGCACAGTGGCGCTCCCCTCGGTCTCCAGCGGCACATCCAGCACACGCCAGGGCTCCAGCGCCGCCATCTGTGTCTGGAGCTTGCCCTGCTCGGCGGCGCAGGCCGCCTGGGCCCGCTCCTCCTCCATAATCGTCCGGGCCGCGTCCAGTCCGGCGGCGTATACGCCGTCGTCGAACAACTCCGCCTCCGTCAATCCGGGGCGGGGGGTGAACATCCCGTCCTTGGCGGGGGCGTACCTGGCCAGGACGGTGAGGGCGCTGTCCAGAAGCTGGCTCTGTTCCCTGGCCTTCTCCAGTCCGGTCCCCTCGGGTCGGGCCAGCGCCGGCCAGTCAGGGCCGTCCGTGTCGATGGCCGGCTCGCGGATCTCCACGCACCCCATGCTCTGGAGCAGGCGGAGCAAGCGCTCCCGGTCCGGCCGCAGCCCCATCAGCCGCAGCCGTTTCATTTTGACAATTGCCATCAGCTGTTCCCTACCCTTCCAACGATCAGGTCCGCGGCGCGGTCCAGCCGCTTTTTCGCCGCCTGCTTCAGCGCCTCGCATTGTCTGGCGTTTTCCGCCTGAACCTGCTCCGCGCTTTTCCCGGCCCTGGCTTCCGCCTCCGCCAGCAGTGCGCGCGCCTGCTCCTCCGCCTGAGCGCGGGCGTCGGCTATAAGCTGCCGTCCGGCCCGCTCCGCGTCGGCTACGATGCGCTTGGCCTCGTCCGCCGCCTGCGCCTTCCGGTCACGGGCGGTCTGCTCGGCTTCAGCAACCTTTTGGATGGCCTCTAAAGACATTTTCCTCACCTCTTTTAGGGAAGCACCAAGCGACCCTTCCTTTATTTAATATGGAAAATATGCGGCCGGTGGTCACAACCTTTCCCATTATAGGGACAATTTTACCATGGTTTGAACCGCATTGCAAGCCCCCCCTTTGCACAAAATGGGCCGCGCCCTGGGATCAGCTTGTCCCGGGGCGCGGAGCGGTGTATTATTCAAATATGAGCGTACCGAAATCCTGCCGCCGGTGGAAGTCCGGGGTATCGCAGGACAGGGGAGACCAGGCCATAAAATGCGGAACTGCGGTCTGCTCACCGCATTTATAGAAGTTTCCCGCCCCCTCTCCGCTGAAGGAAAATTCCGGCCAGTACAGCCGCAGAAAGGTCAGCGGGATGCGGAACTCCAGCCCCCAGCCGCCCCCGGTGGTAAAGGGGCGGGGCTGAAACCACTCCGCCGCCTTTTTGGGCACCTGGCGCACCCGGTTGGGGCGCGCACCGCCAAAGCTCATATCCATAGCGCCCAAGGGGTTGAACTCAAAGTTGAAGTACCGGGGGTCGCCGGATACGGGGGCATAGAAAAACTCCAGACAGCTGTCCTCGCACACCCGGTCAAGCACGCCGGACATGGTAGCCCGGATGGGCTGCTCCTGGGCCTCCAGGCGGATGTAAAGGTTCTCTCCGTCGTGGCAGGCCTGGGCCTGGGCGGATACCGGGCAGGCAGGGAGCCAGCCGGCGTGGGTCAGCGCAGCGGCTTTGGGCACAGACCAGTCCGGGACGGGCAGCTTTGGGACGATGTAGGAGGGGACTGCCATAGGGGGACTTCCTTTCTCAGCACAGAACAGGCTTTGCCCGCCCGAGCTTATTGAAATATTCAAAAATTCAGAGTGACTCTAAAAACATCTATTCACAGCCGGAAATGCCGGATGGGCGAGGATTTTTTCCGTCAGGCGAGGCCAATTTTCGCAGGCATACTTGTGCGTATGGCAAGAAAATTGAATGAAGCATGGCGGGAAACGGCCTTCCTAAACGGCGCATTGAGGTTGTACATATAGGCTCTAAAACAAAGAAGGGCACGCCTCTGGCGTGTCCTTCTTTTTGGAGCGAGTGACGAGGCTCGAACTCGCTACCTCCACCTTGGCAAGGTGGCGCTCTACCAGATGAGCTACACTCGCAACAGCAAGGCTCATTGTAGCAGGAAAGCCGCCGCTTGTCAAGAGGAAATTGAAAGAAATTTTCAGATGCCGCTGTTTCGCTCCTTCCGCACATGGCCGGAATATGCAGGTATATGTTGATCCCAAAAAATATTTTAGCATACCTATTGATTTTTTTGACTTTTGCAATATAATGGAGACATCTATTTTTCGAAGGAGGACTTCCTATGAACCAGACTATCACTGCTCCCAACGCCCCCGCTGCTGTAGGACCCTACTGCCACGCCAAGCTGGCGGGCAATACTCTGTACACCTCCGGCCAGCTTGGCCTGAACCCCACCACCGGCGAGCTGCCCCAGGGTGTGGAGGCCCAGGCCACCCAGGCCCTGGACAACTTGACCGCCGTTCTGGCCGCCGCCGGAATGACCTGTGCGGACGTGGTCAAAACCACCGTGTTTCTGACAGACATCGGTGATTTTGCCGCCATCAACGCCATCTACGCCGAATACTTCTCCGGTGAGGCGCCGGCCCGCTCCTGCGTCCAGGTTGCTGCTCTGCCAAAGGGAGCGCTGTTTGAGATTGAGGCTGTTGCCGTCAGGTAACGCGCGTTCCAACGGCAATCAGCGCCGCCGGAACATCCCGCACGCAGGCGGGGTGTTCCGACGGCGTTTTTGTTTCCTGATTTTTTGTTTTTCTGCCAAACTTTTTGTGAAAACGCCACAAAGACTGTGGCCGTATTTTGGCGGCCCAGTGCGGTTTTCATCCCTGAAATCCTGCGGCCAAATCTGATTCGTAACCAGAAGGATCGGGCCGATCCTTTCGGTCTATTCCTTCCCGTTTTTGGCTTCCTCCATATAGCTGTACAGGGTATACTTGGAGATCCCGAAGTATTTGCACACCTTCCCGCCGGACTTGGTGATGAGGAAAGCCCCGGTATCGTTGAGAAACCCGATGGCTTTCACCTTCTCCTCCTTGGTCATCAGGGCCACCGGCTTGCCCACCCGCTTCACGCTCTGCTCAATGAGCTCGTCCAGCAGATCAGATACATTTTGAGCAATGGGCTCCGGAGAATCCTCTGATTGCTCGGGGGCGGTGGCGGTGAACTGCCGCAGAGTCTCTTCCATGGCCAGCATCAGGGTAATGTCGTAGTTGATGGAGAAGATTCCGATGGGGGCCTTATCCTCATTCCGGATGTAGACGGTGGTAGACTTCAGCGTTTTGCCGTCGGCGGTTTTGGCCAAGTAGCTCAGCCGGTCCTCCAGCACACCGCCGCTGTTCAGCGCCTCCAGCACCACGTGGGAGGGGCCGTCCCCCACCTTGCGGCCTGAGACGTGGCCGTTTTCAATGGCCACGATGGAGTTGTCCGGATCGTTGCTCTGAAGGTCGTGGATCACCACCTCGCAGTTGGGCCCGAACTGGGCGGACAGCGCCTTGGCCAGCCGGAACAGGAATTCAATCATGGACGCATCCAAAAGAGATCACCTCATTATATGAGAATTTATGGTATAGTATATCACCATGCCGCCCTGTTGGCAAGAAATAATATCTGACCAAAAAACTATTTTGATGATAAAACGTAGGAAGGACCATGCTGCTGATTGGAAACGGAAGGCTCATCACCCGGAGCGGAACCAACCCCTACCTGGAAAACGGCGCGGTGGTGCTGGACGGCCAGTGGTGGAACATCGACCGGCGCTTGGCCCTGGACGTCACCGGGCCTGCGCCTACGCCACGGTGTTGGACTGCATCCGGGACGGCGTGACCACCATCTTCGACCACCACGCCTCCTTCGGTGAGATCCCCGGCTCCCTGTTCGCCATCAAGGACGTATGCGCCGAGCTGGGGATGCGGGCCTGCCTGTGCTACGAGGTATCCAAGCGGGATGGAGCGGAAAAGTGCCGCCAGTCCATCCAGGAAAACGCCAACTTCGCCCGTTGGGCCAAAGAACAGGACGATGACATGATAAAGGCCATGTTCGGCGGACACGCCCTGTTCACCACCTCCGACAGGACCTTCGAGAAGATGGTAAAGGCCAACGATGGGCTCACCG
>CATJRT010000161.1 GCA_949742895.1 uncultured Eubacteriales bacterium
CAAGGTTTTTCCTTCGGAAAAACGCTTGGACGCGCTTACGCGCGCCCCGCTTCGCGGGGTCCCCTGTGGCCTGCGCCGATGACGGCAATATCAAATTGTCCTGCGTCATATTGTGTCATGGCGTGGCCTCCTTCTGCCCCCACGCAGGGGGGTACGCCTCCTCTCACTGCTCCTGTCCGCGCACACCTTGCCCCCGGTCGACCTCCCGCACGTCGGTGCGGCCCGTCAGCCAATCCAGGGACACCCCGTAGTAATCCGCAATTTTAATCAATGTATCATAATGTGTCTTTCCGCCATCGCTCTCCAAACGGTTATAGCTTCTCAGCGGTATCCCAAGTTCTTTGGCCATTGCGTCCTGCGTCATTTTTTTCTCTATGCGCAAGATCCTAAGCCTATCATTGAATATCATCACACACGCCCCTTGACAAGCCACTATAGCGCATTATAATATAAGCCAGTACAAGCGTAATTTCAATAGGAGAAACAAAAATGGAATATGAAATTCCCATGGTTGTGGATATACTTTATTGCTATTTTGTCACACAGCCCGATCCGGCTTTCTGGCCCGATCACTTCAAAAATGATCCCGTTCAGGGCCATGGCCTCTGGGCCTTCTACCAGGGCCTATGCCTGGGCGTCCAGCTCGCCGACGCCACCCTGGAAAAGCTATGACGCTCAGCTCCTCCGCGTCACCACAGCTCCTGTCTCAGCTCCACCGAATCCTGTTCGGTGATGGGCCGGATGGGCCGGCAGGGGTTGCCCGCCGCCAGCATCCCGGCGGGGATGTCCCGTGTAACCACGCTGCCCGCGCCGATGACGCAGCCCCGCCCGATGGTCACGCCGCCGCAGACGGTGACGTTGGCGGCGATCCAGCAGTCGCTCTCGATGGTGATGGGCCTGGCGTACTCCAGGTCGTACAGCGTCCCGTCCTCCCTGCGGCGCATATTGCGCTCCGCCGGGAGCAGGGGATGGACCGGGGTCACGAGGGAACAGTTTGGGCCGAAAAATACGTTGTCCCCGATGTCCACCGGGCAGCAGTCCAGTACAGTGAAATTGAAGTTGGCGTAGCAATTGGTCCCAATGGCGGTATAGATGCCGTAATCGAATTGGATGGGGCCTTGCAGGAACGTCCCCTCCCCCATCTGGGGCAGGAGCTGCCGGAGGATCTCGGTACGCTCCTCCTCATCGTCCTCGAAGGTGTCGTTGTAGCGCTTGGAGAGCTTATGAGCCAACGTTCTGCGCCGGGCCAGGGCCGGGTCGGAGGGGTCGTACAGCTTCCCAGCCAACATTTTTTCTGTCTCAGTCATGGATATCCACTCCTATGCGCCTATCGCCGCGCTATGGTGATTACCGCCAGCTCCGGGCGGTTGAAGATGCGGAAGCCCTTGAAGGGCACCGTGTTGTTCCCCAGTCCCCGGGAAACGAAGAGGGTGCTGTCCCGCAGGGTGTATACCCCCGAGGTCCAAGGCGGGAAAAACCGCCGGTCTGTCCCGACCAGTCCGCCCACAAAGGGCAGGCGGACGATGCCGCCGTGGCCGTGGCCGGACAGGACGAAATCGTACCCAGCGTTGGCGTACTGCCCGAAGCGGTCGTTGCGGTGGGCCAGCAGCAGGGTAAACCGCCCCGGCACGGCGGCTTCGATCTTGGCGTAAAGCTCCGCCGGGGTGATCTGGTCGGCGTAGCCGTTGGGGTCGTCCACCCCGGCCAGCACAATTTCATCCCCGTCCTGCTCCAGCAGCTCATATTGGTTGGACAACACCGTCACACCGTTGTCTGCCAGCAGCGCCTTGAGCTGCTTCACCGTCCCCGTCCCCAGCGCCCACTCGTGGTTTCCGGTGACGTAATAGGTGGGGGCGATGGCAGACAGCCCCCTTGCCAGCGGCCCCACCATCCGGAGCTGGCTCTCCTGGTCGATGAGGTCTCCGGTGATGACGATGAGGTCGGGCCACTGCTCCTTCACACGCGCCAGCAGTTCCGCGCTGTTCTCCCCGTACTCGTGGCCGTGGAGGTCGGACAGGTGGACGATGGTATAGCCGTCGAAGCCGGCAGGCAGTCCGGCCAGCTCCACAGCGGTGTGGGTAACCTGCATCCCCCAGCACTGCCACCGGAACCAAAACACGCCTGCCACAGCCAGCGCCAGTGCAGTCACAATCCACCGCAGGGGATGGCGCCTGCGTTCAGGACGCTTTTTTCGCGGCCTTCCGTGGGCCGCACCCTCCCGCTCAGTCATCGTTGTGGAGGTAATAGGGCCGCATCAGGCTCTTGTGCTGGGTGGAGTCCTTCTGCCGGTCGGAGCGCAGAGGGGCCTCAACGGGCCGGGGCCGTCCGTCCGGGCGGCGCTTTTTCTTCCCGGACAGGGAGGGGGGCAGCACCGCCTCCTGCTCCGACTGGACGGGCGAACCCTGCTTCCTGTCCTTGCCGCGGGCCTTCTGCCGGGCCGGCTTCGGCTCCCGGCCCTTGTCCTGCTTTTTGGCAGGCTGGGCCTTCTGCCGGGGCTGCTCCTGCATCTGGGGACGAGGCGCAGGACGGCGGGGGGCCAACAGGCGGGCGGTTGCGTCCATGATGATATCGGAGTCCAGGGGGTTGGGCTTGTAGAACTCCGTGACGGGCATAGCGGGATCGGCGGGCACGGTGTCGTACAGTCTGCCCTGGCGCACGCCGCGCCCCGCAGGCTTGCCGTGCAGGACCGGCGGCTCGTCCTGCGCCGGGGCCGGGGCCACAGTCTCCGCCCCTTGGCTAACGGCCTGCTCCGCCTGACTGCCGCCCTTTTTGCGGCGGCGTTTTTTCTTTTTGGGGACATCTGCGTCCTCCACAGGGACGGACTGGACAGGGACCATCGCCGCCTGGGCGGCGGCCTTTTTCTCCTTCCCTGCCTTGGCCTTGTTTGACCCGTCCTTCTGGCGGCGCTTCTCTTTCGCAGCAGCGCGGGCCTCCGCGTCCTCGGCGTTCACGATCCGTCCCCGCTTGTCCTTTTTGGGCGGGTCAAAATTCTCCATGGGGAAGGGGTGCCCCTCCACCACCGGGATGGTCCGGCCCAGCAGCTTCTCAATGGCCTTCAGCTCATCCTTCTCATCGAACTGGCAGAAGGAGACGGCCTCCCCCTCATGGCCCGCCCGGCCCGTGCGGCCGATGCGGTGGACGTAGGTCTCGGGTACGTCGGGCAGGTTGTAGTTAAACACAAAGGGGAGCTGATCGATGTCGATGCCGCGTGCGGCGATGTCGGTGGCGGCCAGCACCCGGACCTTCCCCGCCTTGAAGTCGCCGAGGGCCTGGACCCGGGCGGTCTGGCTCTTGTTGCCATGGATGGCGGCGGCGGTAATG
>CATJRT010000162.1 GCA_949742895.1 uncultured Eubacteriales bacterium
CAGCGTATCTGACAACGTGCGCAATGCGAACCCTTCGCTCCCAAGCTGGCAATACCAGCCTGCCCTCCTGCGTGAGGAGGAAACGCGCATAGAATCAATCAACGGTGACACTATACCACAATATATTGAATTTGTCAACTATGATTTTCTATATATAGCATTACGACAAAAATCATGTGCGGCAGTAATACGGCACTAATACGTCCACGGGATTTTGAACAGTACGAATGAACGTTCCCGCACAAGCGTGAAAGTTCACTCATTTCGCTGCTCCTCCTTTCCCCATAGAACCCGCTGCGCTGGGCTTTGACGGGGCCCCCGCGAAAGCGTCTTTTAGCTTTCATGAGGAGAGGAGGGACAAGGAAGCGAGCGAAGCTTTTGCCGCAGGCGAAAACGAAATTGGGCGGATTATGCTCCGACGAGGTGCTGACCGGACAGGAGTTGGAAGGCGACTGGGGGTACAAGTTCGCCACCTGACGGCGCAACCCGGACCGCACCGCTGTGGAAAGCGGCGATTATTTTGCCGGTGGGCATTTCTACGGGGCCGCCAAGCTGGACTTCGCCTGCCGGGCAGGGCTGGTGGATGAGCGGCACCAGTTTACGGACGAACAGCTCACTGGCTGTACCACTACATCTGTGAAACTCTGGAGGGCGATTCCCCCGCTGACGAAGGGGCGGTGCGAGATTTTAGAGCAGACGACGGAGCGGATCAGCGGCGATTTTGACTGCGCCGTCACTGAGGCCAGAGGGTCTGGCCATGGGCCCGAGCCGACAGGCCAAGCCAAAGAGGAATCCTCGCTGGACTGGAGCTTTACGCACAGGAGATGGCGCTCCACGATGGCCATGGGCAGTGGATTGCCGAGTGCCGCGGGCTTTCGGCCCAATTGCGGGCGGAATGGGGCACGGAGGCCGCGGCGGGTATGGCGCTGAACCGCCTGACCGAACAGGACGCCGGGAAATGCATGGATACCGGCAGGTATGGGGCTCTGGTGGAAGAGCTGCGGCAGAACATCACCTGCGGCGTGGACGTTGGCTACTGGACGGAGCCTGAGGTGGAAGAAAAAGTCCGTCCCTCGAGGGCGGGACGGACTGGGCCGAAGGGTGACAAGCGCGACCGTCGGGAGAAGCATACGGATCAGCCGCTGGCAGGAGAATGGGGGGTTGCCCTCCAATTTCTATTGGCTCAAATAACATTGTGCCGGGAAAAACCAATGTTCCACACCAAAAGTAAAGATTTGATTCCATCATGATTTCTTATGGATTTTCTCAAGAAAATATAGTAGAATAGTGTCAAACCGGGAAAAGGAGGCGGGCCCATGATCAGCGTTGCCATTGTGGAGGACGAACGCAAGGCGGCCAACCAGCTGCTGGAATGCCTGGATCGGTTTGAGGCGGAACATGACGAGCATTTTGAGAGCACGCACTACGTGGACGGAGAGCAGTTCCTCTCGGGTTTCCGCTCCCAGTTTGACATTGTCTTTATGGATATCGAAATGCCGGGACTTAATGGGATGCGGGTGGCGCAGAAGCTCCGGGACATCGATCAGACCGTCGCGCTGGTCTTTATCACCAATCTCTCCCGCTATGCCATCAACGGCTACGAGGGAGGGGCGATGGACTATATCCTGAAACCGCTGGAGTACAATGCGTTCCTGCTGAAAATACGGAAGGTGGTAAACTACTGCCACCGCGTGGGGAACAAGTGCCTCAAGCTGTCCACCACGAACGGCACGGTGAGGCTCAGCGTCAACGATCTGCTCTATGTGGAGATCTCCAGGCACGATATCATTTACCATACCGCCAATGGAACGCTGTCCGGGTACGGCACTATGAAGCAGGTGGAGCAGGCCCTGGGGGAATTCGGGTTTTACCGCTGTAACAGCTGTTACCTGGTCAATATGCGGTACGTGAAGCGCATCCAGGATTACACAGTGATTGTGGGCGACCATGAGCTGTCCATCTCCCATCCCCGGAAAAAGGATTTCCTGAGGGCACTGGACGAGTATTACCGCTGAATTCCGGAAGAGGGGAGGGTTGAAAATGACGTTTTCACAGTTTTGGGGCTCCTTTGGCTATCTTATGGCCCTGATGATTGGTGTGTACCTGGTGGCGCAAAAAATGCCGCGGCGCAATTATTTTGCCCTGCGTATGGCGTTGTGTGCCGCCGTGATCTTCGCGTATAAATTCAGGTTCGATACTGTGCTGAGAAGCCTTGCGCTGGACGGGACAGTGGGGCTGGCGGCGCGCACCATGGACAGCTTCGTCCTGTATATGCTCTCAATAGCCGCTGTCGGCGTTTGCTTTTCTTGCGATATCTGGGCCATGCTGTTCTGCGCCACGGCCGGCTACTGTATGCAGCACATGAGCCAGCGCACTTACCTGCTGATCACCAAATACGTTTACCACTGGGACGATGTGATCCTGGACTGCGCTGCCTTGGTGGCCGTCACTGCGGCATTCTATGTGGTGCTGTACCGCACGCTTATCCGCGGGGCGGATTACCGGGGCACCATGCTGGACAGCCGCGTCCAAGTTGGGGTGAGCTTTATTGCCGTTCTGATTACCATCTTTTTGAACTCCTTCGCCATGCGGGCCGCCGCCGGCATGGCAAACGTCATCGGCTATATCATCTTTTTCTCTATCATTACCGCAGTGCTGGTTTTTTACGTGGAATTCGGCTGGCTCGCTGCTAAAAAGGCGGAACTGGAAAAGAACATGGTTTCCCGGATGGCGGAGGCCAACCGGGAGCAGTATGAGATTGAAAAGGATATCACGGAGCTTATCAACATCAAATGCCATGATCTAAAACACCAGTTTTCCATGCTGGACGGGCAGCTCAGCGAGCGGCAGATCGCGGAGCTGTCGGAGAACGTCAACGTCTATGACTCCATTTTCAAAACGGGGAACAAGGCGCTGGACATCGCGCTGACCAGAAAAAGCCTTCTGTGTGAGAAGAAGGGGATCAGGCTCACCTGCGTCATGGACGGGGAAAAGCTCTCCTTCCTCACGGAGGAGGACATCTTCTCCCTCTTCTGCAATATCCTGGACAACGCCATCGAGGCGGTGGACGGCCTGGAGGTGGAGAGCAAGCGGCTGATCTGCCTGTCCACCATGACGCGGGGCGACAAGATCATTGTCCGCGAGGAGAACTACTTCGACCACGACCAGCAGCTGCGGGACGGCCTCCCCGTCACCACAAAGGGGGACAAGCGATACCACGGCTTCGGCCTGAAAAGCGTCAAGCGCATCTGTGAGCGGTACCGGGGAAGCTGCAATCTGCGGCTGGAGGAGGGAATTTTCGAGATGGAGCTGGTCTTTCCCATGAGCCAATGAGAATCCCTCCAATTTGTTCCAAAAAGAGACGCCCTGCTGTGGCAGGGCGTCCTTTTTTTTGAAAAACAGGCAAAAGAATAAGAATATGTTGTCTCAGGGCAAGAGTGTGTGCAGCCGGTTGAATCCGCTCTTTGGGATGACTATACTAAAGCCGCTGAGGAAAACAAGGATGGATTCAGCAAATTGTGACAAGGAGGAAACAAGATGAAAAGAAACCGACATTGGCTCACTTCCCTGACTGCGCTGATCTGCTGTTTCGCCCTGGCGCTCCCGCTGGCGGGATGCGAGCCGGGGGCCAACGCCGACCCCAGCGCCGCCCCCTCCAATTCCACCGGCGGCGACCCCACGGGCCCGCTGCCCACCGACGGCGGCCCCGTGGACGAAGGCAAGGTGCCCGTCACCGGCGCCCAGACCGGCTTTGTGGAGTACGGCGGCAAGTACTACACCGATTTTGCCACCCTGGAAGAGGAGCGCGCCGCCGCCAAAAAGGTGAACATCCAGGTGGCGGAAGAGGGCTTCGTCCTTCTGAAGAACGATGGCTGCCTCCCCTTGGGCGGGGACGAGCTGAACGTGTCCATGTTCGGCTATAAGACCGCCAACATCATGATGGGCGGCGGCGGTTCCGGTTCCGGCCGCCCCGGACAGTACGGCGTGCCCATGACCACCCTCCAGATGGGCATGGAGGAGGCCGGGTTCCATGTCAACCAGCGGCTGCTGACCTTCTACAGCAGCAAGTCCGCCGAGGTGAAGCCCGAGGATATCCCGGAATCCATCAGCTATACGTATGACTCCTACAACGACGCGGCCCTCGTGATGGTGTCCCGTTCCGGCTCGGAGGGCTCGGACGAGAAGACCTTCGGCTACGAGCCCGACCAGAACGCCGACGAGAACGCCCACATGCTGGAGCTCACCGACGTGGAGAAGGACTTGATCCGCTATGTGAAGGAGCGCTTCGACAAGGTCATCCTCATCGTCAACTCCTCCAACGCCATGGAGCTTGGCGAGGTCAACGAGGCCAAGACCGACAGCAATCTGGGCGTGGACGCCATCCTGTGGGTGGGCCACACCGGCAACGACGGTGCCGCCGCCATCGGCCGCATCCTCAACGGCAGCGTCTGCCCCTCCGGCCGCACCGCGGACACCTACGCCGCGGACTTTACCCAGGACCCCACCTTCACCAACTTCGGCTCCAACGGCCAGAACCTGGAGGCGGACGGTTCCCGCATGGACAACAACATCTATGTGGGCGACACCGCCACCGACTACCACTCCGTGGAGTACCGCGAGGGCATCTATGTGGGCTACCGCTACTACGAGACCAAGGGCCACGACGCGGGGGAGGACTGGTACAAGGCCAATGTGGTGTACCCCTTCGGCTACGGCCTGAGCTACACCACCTTCACCCAGGAGTTTGAGGGCGTGGCGGAAACCGGCGAGATCGCCGATCCCACCTCCACCATCACTGTGAAGGTGAAGGTCACCAACACCGGCAGCGTGGCCGGCAAGGACGTGGTCCAGCTGTACTACACCGCCCCGTACACCGAGGGCGGCATCGAGAAGGCCCACGTGAACCTGGGCGCCTTCGCCAAGACCGGCCTGCTCCAGCCCGGCGAGAGCGAGACCGTGACCCTCCAGATGGTGGCCCAGGACATGGCCTCCTTCGACTGGAACGACGCCAATGACAACGGCTTCCGGGGCTATGAGCTGGAGGCGGGGGACTACGTGCTGTCCATCCGCGCCAACGCCCATGAGGAGATCGCCTCCGTCACCCGCACCATCCCCTCCGATATCCAGTGTACCACCGACTATACCACCGGCACCGAGATCCGTCCCCTGTTTGGCGGCGACGAGGGGCTGGAGGACTACAAGTCCACCAACGATACCCTGGAAAACAACCGGATGAGCCGGGGCGACGGCCTGGCGCTCCCCGCCCCCCTGAATCGGGAGGAGCGCACCTGGACCCAGGCTGAGGTGGACGAACTGGACGCTCAGAAGACCTTCTTCAGTTGCGACGATACGGAGGAGGACCCCTGGTATGTCTCCCAGGTGCCGTCCACCTGGACCCAGGACAAAGGCGAGCGGGATGAAAACGGCAAAACCTCCATCCAGCTGGCCGACCTGATGGGCTTGTCCTACACCGAGCCCACCGTGGCGGGCGGCGTGGCCACGGCGGCCACCGACGAGGGCACCCAGAAGTGGGACGAGTACATGAACCAGCTTACCTGGGAGGAGCTGACCACCATCGTCTCCTACGGCGGCTTCGGCCAGCCCGGGGTGGAGACCATCGGCAAGAAGCAGAACGGCGCCTATGACGCCGCGGCCCATCCCTTCTGGAACGGCGGGATGTTCGGCGGCGCCCAGCCCCCCGAGGATCAGATGGGCACCAACTGGGTCACCCCCGCCGTGTGGGGCTGCACCTGGAACGTGGATCTGCTGCGGCAGATCGGCGTCATGACCGGCAACGAGTCCCTGTTCTTCAACGTCAACGGCCTGTACGGCTTCTCCACCAACATCCACCGCAGTCCCTTCGGCGGCCGGAACTTCGAGTACCTGTCCGAGGATGGCCTGCTGTCCGGCAAGCTGTTGGCCGCCCTGTGCAAGGCCTGCACCGAGAAGGGTCTGGTCACCTACACCAAGCACTTCATGATGAACAACCAGGAGACCAACCGGAACACCAACGGCGGCGTGATGACCTGGGCCGACGAGCAGGCCATCCGGGAGATCTACGCCAAGCCCTATGAGATCGCCGTCAAGGAGGGCAATAACTCCGCTTTCATGACCGCATTCAACCGCATCGGCAAGTCCACCTGCTCGGACAATTACGCCCTTCTGGAGCTGCTGACCCGGGGCGAGTGGGGCTTCTGCGGCCACAACGTCACCGACTACATGGACTACGCGGAATACCGCTACACCAACCTGATGACCCGCGCCGGCAACGAGCTTCCCCTGGGCGGCATGAACAAGCTCATCGGGAAGGGCAAGGGCGGCGACTCCTCCTCCACCGAGGGCACCTGGAGCGCCGAACAGAACGCCGTGCTGGTGGCCCCCAACGCCGCCGACGCCGCAGCCGCCAACGACCTGCGCAAGGCGGGCGACAATGCGGGCGCCTCCGCCTACGAAACCGTTCCCTCCGCCACCCAGTGGTTCAACGTGCGCAAGGCCGCCCAGCGCGTACTCTACTCCAACGCCAACAGCAACGCCATCCTCAACGGGTATGTCTACCAGCTCAACAAGGAGCTGACCTACACCGCGGGCGAGATGGTGGGCTCCGTCAGCTTCTTCGGCAGCCGGGGCGAGCAGATCCTCAAGCCCGACTTTGGCGCTGTCAGCCCCGACGTATGCGGCGTGGAGATCGTGGAGATGGACGAGATCCCTGGCATGACCGTGAACGAGGCGGGGGAGATCATGGGCACGCCCACCACCCCCGGCGACTACGTCATCCAGGCCAAGGGCACCCTGGACGGCTGGGTGTACTGCCGCCTGACCATCACCGTCCATATCGTGTAAAACTGCATCCTATCCAGTCATAAGCCCGTTACGACGGATCGAACAAAACCGGACGGTCCCGTTTTTGGAGGCGGGGCCGTCCGGCCCCTTTGCGGAACATCTGACGAGGAGGAATATCATGAAAAAGCATACGAAACTGCTCACCCTGCTGCTGTGCGGCGCGCTGACCCTGGGCCTGTCCGCCTGCGGCGCGGATCAGCCGGGGCCCGGGAGCGCCCCGCCCCAGTCTGCCGCCCCCTCCGAGGCGGTCAAGCCCTCCGACAGCGGCAGCACTGAGAAGAAGGTGGGCAAGGTGGAGATCGTCACCGAGCCCGACAAAACCACCTACTGGGTGGGGGAGGAGTTCTCCCCCGAGGGGGGCATCATTAAGGTCAGCTACCGGGACGACACCACCGAAGAGATCCCCATGACCGACCCCGCCGTGGAGATCGCCGCGGTGAAGACCAACGCCGCCGGCCGCAAGCAGGTCAAAGTGACCTTCGGCGGCAAGAGCGCTTCCTTCTATGTAGTGGTGACGGAGCAGGGCGCGCAGGTGACGTTCCACCTGAATTATGACGGCGCGCCGGCGGACATCGTCTCAGCCGCGGAGAAGGACGCGGCGGGGGCGGCACCCGCCGATCCCGCCCGGGACGGCCACACCTTCGGCGGCTGGTATACCGACGCCGCCTGCACCGTGCCCTACGACTTTGAGGCGGTGGTTACTGAGCCCCTGGAGCTGTACGCCTTCTGGAAGGAAGACGGGGCCGCCTATTACAGCGTGACCTACAGCCTGAACTACTACGGCCAGCTGCCTGATTCCTATACCCAGCAGGTCAAAGAGGGCGAGCCTGCCCGGGAGATCGCCCTGACCCCCCAGCGGGAGGAGTTCACCTTTGACGGCTGGTGTACCGACGAGGCCGGCACGGCGGCGTTCTCCGCCGGAACCCCGGTGGCCGGGGACATGACTGTATACGCCAAGTGGAACAAAGCCAAGTCCGGCCCCTCCACCTATATCTTTGAGGCGGAGAACACCAACCTGGCGGGCAAGGAGGGCCCCGGTATGTCCGGCTCGGCGGCGGGCGCGTCCATGATCGTCAACGATATGAAGAACCAGGGGGCCAGCGGGGGGAAATTTGTCTCCTACCTCTATAAAAACGGCCTCTCTCTGGAGTTCTATCTGGCCAGCAGCGAGGCAGTGAGCGACGCCACCCTGGCCCTGTCCATCGCAGGCGAGATGGAGAATATCAACCTGAACCCGGAGAACTACATTGTGGAGGTCAATGGAACCGCCCTGAATTACGCCCCCGTGGCGTTGGAGAACGGTGGCGCCTTCACCGACGGCATTGTGATCAGCGGCGTCAGCCTGGCGGAGGGGGCCAACAGCATCCGTCTTGTGACCAACAACAGCGTCAACCCCATGGGGGAGGGCGTGGGGACCTACCAGGGCACCGCCCCCATGGTGGACTGCATCAAGCTCACCACCACTGCCGTGGTGACCTGGGACTGCGTCCAGGGCCTTCCCGTCCAGTACTGAGCGGGCGAGGGACAGCGATGAAAGGGAAAAAGAAGAACACCGGCGTGCGCGTCTGGGCGGTGGTCAGCTCCATCCTGATTATTTTCCTGGCTGTGGCCACCGTGCTGACCCAGGTGGTGATGGTGGATCTGATCTCCTCCCTGCTTGGCCGGGACGTGGCCGTCTACAAGGACGGCACCCAGGCGCTGTACGCCCAGAACTACGCCAATAAAGCGGAGGTGTACGCCGCCGCCAATGAGCTGAACCAGCGGGTGTGCGAGGAGGGCTTCGTCCTGCTCAAAAATGACGGCCGCGCCCTGCCCTTGGACAGCGGCAGTAAAATCAGTGTATTTGGCAAGAACAGCGTCAACCTGGCCTATGGCGGTTCCGGCTCCTCCGGTGGGGACAAGTCCCAGGCGGTGGATCTCTACCAGAGCCTGGAGGCCGCCGGGTTTACCGTGAATCCCACACTGAAGGCCTTCTACGAGGACGACAAGCAGTCCGGGCCGCCCCGCTCGGAGAATTCCAGCGACCTGGACACCGGCGGCTCCGTGTTCTACACCACCGGGGAGACCCCCCAGTCCATGTACACCGACGCGGTCAAGGGCAGCTATGCAGATTACGGCGACGCGGCCCTGGTGGTGTTTACCCGCATCGGCGGCGAGGGCTTTGACCTGCCCCGGAGCATGACGGGCGTCTCCGGCGCACGGAATGAGGATGATCACTATCTCCAGCTGGATCAGAACGAGACCGACCTGCTGGAAGCGGTGTGCGGGGCGGGCTTCGGCAAGGTGGTGGTGGTCATCAACAGCGGCGCGGCCATGGAGCTGGGCTTCCTGGAGGACCCGGACCACTACGCCTACCAGGAGAACATCGACGCCGCCCTGTGGATGGGCTTCCCCGGTGCCCGGGGAACCATGGCGCTGGGCCGCATCCTCAACGGCGAGGTGAACCCCTCGGGCAGGACGGTGGACACCTACGCCGCCGACTTCAAGAACAGCCCCGTGTGGGCCAATTTCGGCGACAACCTGATCCCCGGCGGCACGGACGGCAGCGGCGACTGCTATCTGGGCACGGGGGCCGACAATTACTACTTTGTGGACTATGAGGAGAGCATCTACGCCGGCTACCGATACTATGAGACCCGGGGAGCGGAGGACGAGGCGTGGTATGAGCAGGAGGTGGTCTACCCCTTCGGCTACGGTCTGAGCTACACGGAGTTTGAGTGGTCGGTAGAGGACGCCTCCGAGATCGAGAACGTCTCCCTCACGGACGCAGAGAGCCAGTTCACCCTCCAGGTGCGGGTGAAGAATACCGGCGATGCGGCCGGGAAGGACGTGGTCCAGCTCTACGGCCACGCGCCCTACTATGAGGGCGGGATCGAGAAATCTGAGGTGGTGCTGCTGGACTTCGCCAAGACGGAGGAGCTGCGCCCCGGCGAGGACACAGTGGTGGAGCTGACCTTCAACCCCTACTACCTGGCCTCCTATGACTACCGGGACGCCAACGGCAACTGGGACGCCTGCTATGAGCTGGACGCCGGCGAGTACGCCCTGTATGTCAGCCGCAACGCCCATGACCGGGCGCTGGCAATCCCCTTCCAGGTGGAGGAGGACATCGTCATTTACGAGGACCCTGTCACCGGCGGTACGGTGGAAAACCGCTACACCGACGTGGATCTGGACAGCTCGGACTACCACCTGCAAACTCTGCTGTCCCGGTCGGACTGGGAGGGGACCATGCCCCAGGCCCCCGGGGAGGCGGACCGGACCATCGACAGCACCCTGTTGGCCGCGCTGAAGAGCATGGAGCACAACAACCCGGACGCGGACAGCTATTATGACGAGGAGGCCCCGGTTTTCGGCAATACGTCCAGCACCCTCACCCTCCACGACCTGATCACCTACAACGGGGACGGGAGCGTAGTGCGGGACGAGCGGGGGGACGCCGCCTCCTACGACGACGAGCGCTGGAATGAGCTCATCAGCCGCCTGTCCGTCCAAGAGCTGGTGAACCTGTGCAATATGGGGGCGTTCAAGAGCAATGAGCTGAAAACCATCGGCAAACCCCTCACCAACGACACCGACGGCCCCACCGGCTTCACCAACTTCATGGACCAGAGCGGCACCTACTGGGACACCTGCTACTACTGCGCCGAGGTGGTGATGGGCTCCACCTGGAACCAGGAGCTTATGGAGGAGCTGGGGGCCATGGTGGGCAGCGAGGGTCTGGTGGGCGCGGACGGGAAGGGCAATAACCTGCCCTATTCCGGCTGGTATGCCCCGGGCGTCAATATCCACAGGAGCCCCTTCGGCGGGCGCAACTTTGAATACTTCTCGGAGGACGGTGTGCTCAACGGCAAGATGGCGGCCGCCGAGATCCGCGGCTGCGCCAGCCAGGGCGTGTACTGCTTTGTCAAGCACTTCGCCCTGAACGAGCAGGAGACCCACCGCTCGTCCAACGGCAGCGGGACCTGGGTGACGGAGCAGGCCATGCGGGAGATCTACCTGAAGCCCTTTGAGATCGCCGTAAAGGAGGGCGGGACCACTGCCGTTATGAGCTCCTTCAACCGCATCGGCACCCGCTGGACCGGCGGCGACTACCGGCTGTGCACCCAGATTCTGCGGGACGAGTGGGGCTTCCGTGGGATGGTAATCACCGACTTCAACACCACCTCCTACATGAATCTGAAGCAGATGGCATACGCCGGGGGCGACCTGAACCTGGGTAATGATATGACCCTGCCCGACGTGATCCAGCCCAACTGGTGCGACGCCGGGGACGCAGCTGATCTGGCGGTGCTGCGCAACAGCGTGAAGAACATCCTGTATACCGTGGCCAATTCCAACGCCATGAACGGCGAGGTGGATCATTACGCCCCCGCCTGGTGGAAGATTGCCATCATCGCGGTAGACTGTGCGGCCCTGGCGGGGATTGCCGTCTGGGGTGTCATAGTGTTCCGAAAGGGAAAAAAAGAGGCGGATCACTCCGCTTAACACCGCAAGGGGAAGGGAGGTAGCTTCTTCGAGAAGTTACCTCCCTTCTCCACAAAGGAGGGAGCTATCCATGGATGTACATGAGACCATCAGCCGGATGTCCCTGGAACAGAAATGCGCCCTGCTGTCCGGGGCCGAGACCTTCAAAACCCGGGGATTCCCCCAGCTGGGTATTCCCCAGATGTGGCTGTCGGACGGCCCCAACGGCATCCGCAAGCAGGCGGGAGAGAGCGATCATCTGGGGCTGAATCCAAGCGTGGCCGCCACCTGCTTCCCCACCGCCTCGGCGGCGGCCGCCTCCTGGGATCTGGCCCTTGGGGAGGAGATCGGCGCAGCCCTTGGGGAGGAGGCCGCCGCACAGGACGTGGCGGTTCTGCTGGGGCCCGGGCTGAACATCAAGCGCAG
>CATJRT010000163.1 GCA_949742895.1 uncultured Eubacteriales bacterium
CTGGGCGCCGTATTTGATCTCCTTCTTGTGGGGATCCGGCGGATTGATCAGCTTCTGGATCTCCTCATTGAGCCGCTTGACGCTGCATTCGCCCCGGCTGCGAAAGGGGGCCAAAATCTGTACATCCAGCAGGTTTTGCCTGCTGATGGCCTCCTGATAGGTATTCAGAACCAGCTGGGCCGCCTCGGCTGCCTGCCCGGCGGACAGGAACAGAAAATCGTCCCCATATTCCAAACCGTCCTTTCTCCCTTCATTGATGGCATGGGCGTTCAGGGCGATCCGGCTGGCCTCCTTTTGGCGGTAGGCAATATCCAGATGGGTCGCAGGGATGAGGTTGCACCGCAGCAGTTCCCGCAGCACATTGCCGGGGCCTACCGAGGGCAGCTGGTCCGGGTCGCCCACCAGAAGGAGCTGGGTCCCGGCCTTAATGCCGCGGAACAGCTCCGCCGCCAGCCGCATATCGATCATGGAAACCTCGTCCACGATGACCAGATCGGCTTCCAACGACACATCGCCACCGAAGTATCCGTTTCCTTCATCCGCGGCCAGGCCCAGCGCGCTGTGCAGCGTAGAGGCCGCCGGGTGCCCGGTGGATTCCACCATCCGCCTGCTGGCCCGCCCTGTGGGGGCCGCAAGGAGTATCTCCCCCTTGGGCTTTATCCGTTTGTAGATGTCCAGGATCACCCGCAGGGTGGTGGTTTTTCCGGTTCCGGGGCCGCCGGTGATGATGCTCAGAGGGCTTTTGGCCCACATCCGCACCGCCTCCGCCTGCCTCTGGGAAAGGGTAAGGCCGAGAGAGGACTGGGACCTTGCAAGCTCCGCTTCTATGTCCGCCTGAAAGTCGATTGGTTCGGTAAGCATCCGCAACACCTTATGGGCCACATCCGCTTCCGCCTTCCGCAGCTCCGGCTGGTAGACCCGCTGAATATCGCAGGCCAGCTTTCTTTCCGCCAGCAGCTGGTTCAGCCGTGCCTCCACCACAGGGAGAGACACGACCTCCTGGGGAAAGCCGTCATTCAAGAGCTGGTGGGCCTTTTGAAGCAGTTCCCCATAGGGGAGGAACAGATGCCCGGCCTGTTCCGCTTCGTCCAGCAAATAGCACAGCCCGCCCCCGATCCGCAGAGGGTCGGAGGGGCTGCACCGGACTGCCCTGGCGATAGCGTCCACAATCTTGAACCCAAACCCCTTGATCTCGCACAGGCGGAAGGGCTGGTTCTGGAGGATGTCCATGGCGTTTCCGCCGAAGGCTTCCCGCACCTTTGCCGCCTTTTTGACGCTGATCCCATACGGGGAAAGGCGGGCCACGATGTCCCGCAGCGCCCGGCTCTCCAGAAAAGAGGCTTGGATGGTCTCCAGCTTCTGGGGGGAGATCCCCCGGATATTCAGCAGCTCGCTTGGCCGGTTTTCCAGCACCTCCATCGTCTGGAGCCCGAAGGCTTTATAGATGGCAGCGGCTGTCTTTGGCCCGATGCCCTTGATAAGCCCGGAGCTTAGATAGCCGATGATCCCTTCCTTGGTCGGGGGGACCACCTCCTGGAAGGACTCCACACTCAGCTGAAGGCCGTACTTGCTGTCCTCCCACTGGCCGGTGAGTTCAAAATCCACCGCGTCGGTGGTGGGCAGGTTGTAGCCCTTGGCTGTGATTATGGTTCGGCCCGCTGTGGAGAATTTGCTGCGGGCTGCCGCCGGTATGCCTGGTTCCTCCGTAACATAGCGGCAGATGGTAAACCCGTTCTCCTTGCTCTGGAAAATCGTGCTGTGCCAGGTGCATCTCATAACTCCATGCACCAGCTTTCTACCACCAGGTCGGGCCGTATCAGCACCGGCATCTCCATCGAAACCGCGTAGGCGATCTCCTGGGCCATCCCCTTGGAGATGGTGTTTCCGCAAAGGACGACCCCATCGCAGGAGGCCAGCAGGTCGCGCCCAAACGAGAGAGCGAGTGTTCTCTCCGCGGGGATGCGGTCGTTCAGCAGCCGCGGCAGATAGGCATGAGGCGCTATGGCACGGCAGCCGTAATGCGCGGCGGTTTCCCGCATATACTGCCGAGCCTTTCTCATGTTGGCTTCGATCCCCTCCGGCGAAGGAGCCGAGAGGGGCGAGCAGACATAGAGCTTCTGGTACGGCGCCGGCTCCGTTTTGCCGGCGATGAATACGGTCCGGCCGCCGGGCAGAAACCTGGCGGCGGTTTTACCGTTTTCCGATTCGGTCAGTTCAAAGGTCTTCCCATAATAGCGGGAGAGTTTTGTCAGCTGCATACGGCACCTCCTTATGTGGTTTCCAGCTTTTGGACCGCGAAGGTGCGGCTTTCGCTGACGGTGGTGTACTGGTCGTAAATATCCGGATGGTTCAGCCGCAGCTTTTCCAGCTCGCTCTTTTTGATGCCGGTCCTGCTGGTGGGGTAGTAGCTCACCTGGTACTCGGTCTTTCCATCGGTGCAGACGGCCGCGCAGACCTGGCCCATCCGGTCCACAATGGGGGCGTAAACGCCCTTGATCTCCTTTTCCAGCTCCCGGCCCCGCTTGTCCAGCGCCTGCTTCTCCTCCCGGAGCTTCAGGTACTGTTCCAGCCGCAGGGCGTCCGAGGCGGACAGGGTGATCTGCGGCAGGGAGGGGTCGGCCTTGCCCTGGTAGCGCCGGATGCTCTCCAGCACCAGGTCGCCGGATTCGGTGTAGGGAGGCTCCACATTGGCCGCGACAAAATCCTGCCAGAAATGAACCAGCTCCAGAATGGTCATCTCCTCTTCCTCCAGGTCCCGGCCGATCTCCCGCATGAGGAAATCCCCTTCGGAATTGCCGAACAGGCAGGCAAAGGCGCAAAAGTCCAGGTTGGTCACCGACAGGTAGTGCTTCCCCTGCACCTCGTAGTGCCGGGGAACACCGCCGTCCGCCCACCGGTCCTTTGCCATAAAGCTGGATGTCTTGCACTCCAGCACGCCCCGTTTGCCGTTCGGCTTCTGGACGAAGTAATCCACATCGGCGATCATAAAGGGATAGAGGGGATGCTGGAAGATCTTGCGGATGGGGTAGACGGTATAGCCCGTCTTCCTCTGGTAGATCTCCGCCACCAGCTCCTCCAGACGGTGCCCGACCTCCTTGGCGACCCAGTTCGTCTCATCCGGCCGCATGGGCTGCACGCCAGTCTTTTCGTAGAATAGGTCCCGCCTGGTCTTCCAGGGGGAGATGCCCAGGACCGCGGCGACATCGCTGCCGCCGATCCCCCTGGTGCGCTCCCGGAGCCATTCCTCCTCGGTGAGCTGCGTGATGTCCTCCACCAGAACGGCCGGCTCGTAGTTCAGGTCTAACATGGTGTTTCCTCCTTTACCAGTTCACTTCTCCCGCGTAGTCGTAGTCCTCCCAGCGCACCTTCAGGGCACGGGAAATGTTTTCTTCCATCTGGGCTACCCTGGGGGCGCTGGCGCCGTCACACTGGAGCAGGAACTCTGCCTCGCAGATCCCCAGGTACAGGTCGTAGGCTGTGCAGGGGCGTCCACCGTTCTGGGCCTGCCAAAGCTCGGCGGCCCGGTAGGCCAGGCGCTTGGTGACGCCGACGCGCTTCATCACCCGCAGCATGGTGTTGTAGGGGTAGTCGATGCCGATCTCCATGAGCTTCCCCAGCTGGGCGATGGCGTCGCCGTACTTGGGATAGAGAAGGGATAGCTGCTTTTTGAAGTCGGCGATGCTCGCCCGGTTGCTGTGTTCCAGGCAAAGGGCGCTCCCCAGAGAAATGCCGCGGCCGGACTTTTCCTCCATCAGCATGGGGTAGAGGTTCGCGCCGCTGATCCCCACATCCGAGGTGGAAAAGCGCAGGGCCGGGACAAACTGCCCGGCATGGATGCCGTGCTTTTGGGCGGTCTCCTCGTATGCCTCCACCAGCTCCCGATTGTTCGGGAAGGACCAGATCGCCGTCATCATGGCGTGTTCGTAGTGGCCGCTGATGAACCGGCAGCTCCCGAAATCCGTTTCCAGCTGGTCAGTGACCGCCTGGAACAGCTCCGGGATCTCCAGAACCGCGTACTCGCTTTCGTCCCCGCCGTGCATGGCCGAGACCTTTTCATCGCTCAGGCGCAGCAGGGCGTTTCCGCTGGCCACGCTGACACAGGGGTTGAGGATCTGTGCCAGCACCGGCTTGCTCACCTTGCTCAGCGCGTGCCCGGAGATACGGGCCCGGCTGAGGATGGTGGACAGGGCGCAGCTTCGCACCGGGTAAAGGGTGTCCTCCGCCCGGAGGAGCAGCTGGGTGTTGGCCATGGTGTCCTGGAGGATTCCCTCCTTGCCCATCAGCCGGTACCAGTCGCAAAGGACCTTGCCGGAGGTGGAGCTTTCGTCAATGGCCTCGAACCGCACCTCTTTGGTAGGGATGGAGCGCCAGGAGGCGTTTTCCTCCCGTTCCCGCAGGAACTCCAGGCACTCCTGCTGTTCGCCGAAGGACTGGGAAAAGTTGTCCGCATAGCACATGATTTCGCTCATTCTGTTTTCCGCCTTTCTAAAAAATTATTTGAAGCCGTAGCCAGATGGCCGGCGGCGTTCAGACACAAAATTGCGGTACGCAATTTTTTTGCCATGTGGCCCGTCCTCGGGTCACGGCCATTTCAATCACTTTTATTGCGAAGCAATAAAAAAAGAGCGGAACCGCCCGGAGGTCTCCTCCTGGGTCAATTCCGCTCGCTTGCCGGCTCTTTTGGCCGGGAATAGATGAAAAAAGCGCCAACAGGGTATATTTTCCCCACTGGCGCTACACGGTGTCGATCTAAGGATTGACACCTACAAAAACTTCTACCTGGATACCGCCCTCAGAATGAGGGGATAGCCTAACAACAATTTGCTCTTTTAGTTTACCATATACTATATATTGTTGTCAACAGAATTTCGATACTATATATAGTTTCCGTTTGTTTTTCTGTGCTTCCTAATGGTATAGACGAAGCTGCAACAGTTCTATCCATTTTATTGGTTATGGAGAATTTTCTGTACTTTTTTCCATGCTTATAGTTCGTTGATGGTGTCCGTCACCGCCATGTTCCGTATCCGCTTGGCAGGGGTATGGATAGCGGCAAAGGTTGCCGAGGCGACAAACAGTACAACGACGAGCAGCCGGAAAACCGGTATCGTCCATACGGCGTAAGCGAAGTGGTCTCGGATCAGGATGTTAAACAGGTTTTTTCCGATAGCCAGACCGCCGGTGCATCCGATCACCCCTCCGGCCAGGGCGTAGGTAACGGCCTCGGCGGCGATCATTTGGGTCACCTGGCGGCCATCCATCCCCACGGCCCGCATCGCCCCATACTGCTTGCTCCTGGCA
>CATJRT010000164.1 GCA_949742895.1 uncultured Eubacteriales bacterium
GCGGGGACGCTGTGGTAGCGGTAGCGCAGCAGGCGCTGGAGCTTGGCGTCCCGGTAGAAGCAGTAGCCGCCCATGGTGTTGGAGATGAGGCCGAAGAACGCCTCGCTGCCCAGGTAGTTGATCCAGGGCAGGGACGTGGCGGGGGTGTGGATGACATACTCCCGGGCCTGATCGTCAAAGTGGCCGAATTTCATGGTGATCCCTCTTTTCCGCCCCTGCGGGGCAATGGATTTGGTGGAGATGGAAACGGTCCTCCCATCTGAGCACGCATTATTAAACGTTTACCTTATTTTGCTCGTCATTATAGCCTCATTTGCGTTGAAAATCAAGAGCGGATTCCTGTCCAGCGCATTATTTTTCGGTATTGCCTAAAACCTTCCGTTGATTTTCATAGAAAATAGCCAAAAATAAAAACGCTATTGACAAATCTGTTAATGGGAGCTATGATAGCAGGTAAGAATACGTTTAACTTAATCAAGCTGGATCAATGGATGGAGGGATGAACATGTATTTTTCTGTGGAACAGGCGCGCACTCAGCGGCTGACCGCCAAGGAGCTGCTGCTCCAGCGGTTCTCCGGGGAGATCGGAAAAAATGTGGCGGACGCTGTGTTTTTCTCCGCCCGCCGGGATCGGGTGCTGGGCTTTGCGGGGCTGCCCTATGAGGCCCCGGTGTGCGCCCACCTGTTAAACCGGCCCGCTGTGGCTGCCTGGCTGGACCGTTTTCCCGGCAGCCAGCTGTTTCTGCTGGAGGGGGAAATGCCCCGCTTCCTGACGGAGGACGGTGAACAGGAGCTGCCCCGCCCAGTGGCGGAGGAGGTCATGACCGTGTACCGCCGGGTGCTGGCCGCCCCCGGGCAACTCAATGAAAAGGGCGAGCTGCTGCTGGATCTGAAAACCTATCCGGTGGGCCCCCACTACCCGGTGAACCTGCTGCTGGGGGACCAGGCGGGCTACCCTTACCCCCTGTGCACCACCCCCAAAAGTGCCTTGGACGCTCTGGGGCGGGGCTCCTTCCGGGCCACGGGCGGACAGCAGGTGCTGGCTACCCGGTGTGTGCTGGCCCTGGAGGAGAACGGCGAACCCGCCAACCGGCAGTTCTACCTGGTGGAGGATGGGAAGCAGATCTTCTACTCCGCCGATGTGGAACACAACGTGGCCTCTGCTTTCTGCCTTCACTCCCAGAACCGCACCGTCATTACATACGAAACGGAGTGCGGCCTGACCATCCGGCGCACCATCTTCCTTCTGCCCCAGGAGGACGGCATGCCGACCGCTGTGGAGGCCCAGAGGGTGGAGATTGAAAACCACTCGGGCCGGAACCGGGTGTTGAAGATCGTCATGACCGGCGTGTTCGGCATCGCCGTGCCCACCGGCATCGCCAACGATGTGGTCTACTGCAATGTGGTGGCGGAGAGCGAGGTCTGGTACAAGGATGGAAGCCCCGCCGCTCTCACCCTCCACCACAAGCCCAAGGAGTGCCGGGGGGAGAAACGCTTCGCCGCCCTGCTGTGCGGCGGAGAGGGGCTGGACGAGTTCTGCACCAGCCAGCCGGACCTCGTGGGCAGCGGTACCCTGAACCGCCCGGAGCTGGTGGGCCGCCTACCCAGCCAGTACAGCCGGAAAATGGCACCCTTCTTCGCCATGGGCAAGTCCTTCTCCGTGAGAGCCGGCGGGACGGCGGTGGTGGATGAGCTGGTGGGTATGTTGGAGACGGAGGAGGATGTGGAGCAGCCCTTTGACGTCTCCCTCCATGCCCTGCTGGAGAAGTACAGAGACCCCGCCGCCCTGACGGAAACCTTTCAAAAGGTGGTGGATTTCTGGGATCGCTACCCCGCCTATCTCCAGCCCTGGACGGGGGACGCCCGGTTCGATGCCTACGTGGGCCACAACCTGCCCTTCCAGGTGCTCTACCAGACCTATGTGTCCCGGGCCTTCGCCTGGACCCAGAAATCCTACCGGGAGATGGGCTTCCGGGAGATCCAGGACATCTACGCCTCCATGTACTACCTCAGTGCCATGGGAAAAAACGAGCTGGTGAAGGACCTGCTCTCCAACTGGGTCCGGCAGGTGTGGCGTATGGGCTACGCCTACCACGACTTCACCTTCCGGGGCAAGGAGCCCGGCGACTGCTCCGACGACCAGCTCTGGCTGATCCAGGCGGTGTACCGCTATGTGAAGCTCACCGGGGACCGGGACTTCCTGCTCAACGAATACCCCATCGCCGGGGAGGAGGACGCCAAGCGGCCCCTCTGGGACACCATCATGGCCATCCTCATCTACAGCGGGCGCATCTCAGTGGGCATCTATGGACTGCCCCTGCTGGACAAGGCGGACTGGAACGACACCCTCCGTCTGGACCCCGAGGTGATGAAGGGACCGGAAAAGGAGCACCGTTACCGGGCGCAGCTGGCGGAGAAGGATCAGCCCTGGGGCGCACCTCTGGACAACACCCTGTGCGAGAGCGTGATGAACGCGTGTCTGCTGAAGATCGCGGCGGATCAGGCGGCGGAGTTGGCAGGACTCATCGGCAGGGACGCGGACGGAGCCTTTGCCGCCCGGCTGGCCATCAAGACCAGGGAGATTATGCAGACAAACGCCTGGAAGGGGGACTATTTCGCCCGGTGCCTCATCAACGATGGGCGGAAGTACACCTATCTGGGCGCGGGAGGCGACGGCCTTTCCCTGGACCCGGAGATCGACGGCAGCTACTACCTCAACTCCTACAGCTGGCCCATCCTGGCGGGGGTGGCCACCGAGGAGCAGATCGGCACCATGCTGGACGTGGTGGAGAGGTACCTCAAAACCGAGGCGGGGCTGAAGCTGTGTACCCTGGTGAATTACGACCTGCTGGGCGTGCCCACGGGGACGGCCCTCTACTTCCCCGGCGACCGGGAGAACGGCGGCGTGTTCAAGCACGCGGCCATGATGGCCACCGTGGCCTCCCTGAAGGCGGCCAAGACGGTGAAGGACGAGGCTCTGGCCCGGCGGCTGGCCGGCCTGGCTTTCTTCATGATCCGCCGCACCGTGCCTTACGCCGCCATGGACGATCCCTATGTGCTCAAGGGCAATCCTCGCTTCTGTACCCAGTACAACAACAGCGAGACGGGGGAGAACATCGGCCCCATGCTGTCCGGCACGGCCTCTTGGCTGACCCTGGCGGTGTACGAGTTCCTGGGCCTGGAGGCGGGGGCGGAGGAGCTCTCCTTCTCCCCAATCCTTCCCGACGGGCTGGATCGGCTGGACTATACGGTCCGGCTGGGGGACACCACGCTCCAGGTGGAGATCACAGGGGAGGGCGGCCGCTTCCGGGCGGGAACGGGCACCACGTTCCTGCTGGACGGCGCGCCGGTATCCGCCGCCGTTCCCAGGCCGGGGGATGGAAAGTCCCACATCCTGTCCATCCGGCTGTGAGCAGGGACCACGAAACCCTTTGTGGGAAAGGAGGCGGCTGCCTGGAAAACAGAACATAGCGGGAGCGAGCCTCCCTTCCGCCAGACGCCGCACGGCGTCTGGCGTCCGGCCCCGGGGCCGGACGATTGAACTCTACCGAAAAGAAATGGAGGGATGTACATGACCCAAGCAACCATGCGCGCCACGCCCGCAGCACGGCGTGAGGAGCGCACACCCGGCAGCGTGATCTACATCGTGCACCGGGTGGCCATTCTCTTGGCCTGTGCCGCCATCTTCTACCCGGGCTTCAACCCGGGGCGGATCACCACGGCCATCAGCCGCAACGTGTCCCTGTTCACGGCCAGCATCTCCTATCAGTCCCTGGTCAACGATCTGGCCCGCCCCCTGGCCCGGGGCTGGGTGCAGTCCTCCACCTTTGTGCTTCTGATGATCGCCAGCATCATCCTGATCGTCGGCATCGTACTGTGCGCCATCGGCGGCTGTATGTCCGTGGGCAATCACCGGATGCAGTGCGGGGCCTGCTGTTCCCACTGCTCGGCTCCCTGGTGATGATCGGCGGGCTGGGCGGCATCTATGCGGCCTACTGCCAGATTGTGGCCGCCGCCAACAACCGTGTGCCCGCCAACTTTGCCATGGGATTCGTCCTCTATGCGGTATTGGCCGCCGTCATCCTGATCACCGGCATTGCCATTAAAGTGATGGACGGCAAAAAGACGGTCACCCTGGAGCCCAAGATGGGCATGGACGTATCCCATAAGCTGTTCCTCATGTTCCTGCCCGTTCTGGCCCTGGCCTTCGTGTTCTCCTACCTGCCCCTGTGGGGCTGGCGCTACGCCTTCTTTGACTATAAGGCGGGCGGCGAGCTCACCATGGAAAACTTCGTGGGCTTCAAATGGTTCACCTACCTCTTTGAGAGTGCGGCCACCCGTGCCGACATCTTCCGGGTCATCAAGAACACCCTGGGACTCAGCGCCATCGGCATCGCCACAAGCTGGCTCCCCATGGCTTTCGCCATCTTTCTGACTCAGGTGCCCAGCAAGCGGTTCCGCCGCTTCGTGCAGACCTTCACCACCGTGCCCAATTTCCTGGGCTGGGTCATCATCTACGCCGTGGCCCTGGCTATCTTCTCCACCGACGGCTTTGTCAATAATTTCCTGAACAACATCCTCCATGTAGCCGCCACCGCCGATACCAACTACCTGATGGATTCCAGCCATATGTGGCTGAAAATGTGGCTGTGGGGCACCTGGAAGGGCCTGGGCTGGAGCGCCATCATCTACATCTCGTCCATCACCGGCATCGACCCCGTGCTGTATGAGGCGGCCACGATGGACGGCGCGGGCCGGTTCCAAAAGATGTGGAACGTCACCGTGCCCCAGCTGCTGCCCACCTTCTTTGTCATGCTGCTGATGAGCATCGCCAACATCCTGTCCAAACGGCATGGAGCAGTACCTGGTGTTTTCCAACGCGGTCAACGCCCAGTCTTTGGAGGTGCTGGACCTGTACGTCTACAACCTGGGTATCGTCAACGGCCAGATCCCCATCTCCACCATGGTGGGTATGTGCAAGTCCATCATCAGCGTGGCCCTGCTGTTTATCGCCAACACGGCCTCCAAGAAGCTGCGCGGCGAGAGCATCGTTTAAGGAGGGCGGTATCAATGGCAAAAAAGAAAGCATCCGGCGGTATGAAATACCGTGCCACGCCGGGAAGCGTGGCCTTCACCATCATCACCGTGGCGTTGTTCACCATCTTTACCGTCATCTGCATCTTCGCGTTCTATTACCTGTTTATCAACACCATTTCCGATAACGCCCTGGTGGGCGCGGATATGATCACCCTGCTTCCCAAGGGCATCCACTTCAACAACTACCTGGCCCTGCGGGGGGTGCAGGATTTCGGCAACTCGGTGCTCATCACCGTCAGCCGCACCATCCTGGCCACCTCCCTCATGGTGCTGTGTTCCGCCTTCGCCGGCTATCTCACCACCAAGCGGGAAATGTGGAAGCGCAGCTTTTGGTACCGGGCACTGGTCATCACCATGTATTTCAACGCGGGCACCATCCCCTGGTACTTGAATATGCTGGGCCTGGGCCTGACGGACAACTATCTGGGCTATATCATCCCCGCCATCGTGGCCCCTTACAATATCATCCTGGTCAAGACCTACGTTGAGTCCATCCCCGCCTCTCTGGAGGAGAGTGCCACCATCGATGGCGCGGGGACGCTCCAGGTGTTTACTAAAATCATCTGGTCCGGCGCCCAGACCGGCTGGTGTGCCACCATGTTCAAGGATCTGTTCAACGTGGAGCTGAACATCATCCCCGACACCGACGGTGCCTACCAGACCCGGATGGAAAAGGGCGACCTGGGTGACATCGTGATCTGGGGCAACAACGGTGAGCAGTACCTCAACGCCGTCAAAGCCGGCCTCCTGTTCGACTGGGAGGAGGACCTGCTGGACAACTACGGCCAGTACATTAAGGAGACCTTCCCCGAGGCACTGGAGGCCAACCGGGAGATCAGCGGCGACGGTCATGTCTACGGCACCGGCTACGCGCTGGCTGACCGTCCAGACCAGCACGACGCCTTTATCTATGACTGGGGCATCCGCTGGGATCTGTACAAGGAGCTGGGCTACCCCGAGGTGAAGGATCTGGACGATATGGTGGAGCTACTGGGCAAGATGAAAGAGATCTGCCCCACCGGCGATGACGGCAAGAACACCTACGGCATGAGCATCTGGTCCGCCTGGGACGGCAACATGGCCATGTACGCCAAGGCCCTGGCCTCCGCCTACTACGGCTATGACGAGCTGGGCTACGGCCTCTACAACTCCCAGAACGGCGAGTTCTACGACTGCCTGGATCCCAACGGCCCCTATGTGGAGGCCCTGCGTTTCTTCAATAAGCTGTACCAGAAGGGCCTGCTGGATCCCGACTCCATGACCCAGACCTACGAGAACATGATGGCCAAGACCACCAACGGCAACGTGTTCTTCTCCATCTTCGACTACGCGGGCAGCCAGCTGTTCAACACCGAAAAGCACGTTTCCGAAAACAAGTTCATGTGCCCCCTGGTGCCCTCCGACGCGAGTGTGCCGGCATGGGGTCTGAGCGAAGGCGGCAATGACCGCATCTGGTCCATCGGCGCCAACACCCTGTACCCCGAGAAGTGTATGCAGATCATCAACTGGCTCCACACCCCCGAGGGGGCCATGACCATCTGGTATGGCATCAAGGGCCTGATGTGGGACTATGACGCCAACGGCGGCACTGTCTTTACCGACTTGGGCCGGACCTGCTACTTCGCCCCCACCACCGACCTGGCGGGCACCCAGTGGACCAGCCCCTACTCCGGCGAGAGCTACACCCTGGACGGCACCTTCAATGACGGCAAGCTCCAGGCCAACAACATCACCTGGGGCTTCGGCGCGGAGAACCCCGATTCCGCCGCCGGCGAGTGCTTCCACTACTCCACATGGCAGAGCTTCCTGGGTGAGCCCCAGAACGACACTGAGAAGGACTGGCGTGAGCGCGTGGACGCCGACGGCATCCAGGCTTACATGAACACCACCAATTACACCGTGGTGCCCGTCGTGTCCACCTACCATGAGCCCGAGCGCGACGCCGAGCTGGAGCTGAAGTGGAACCAGGTCAAGACCACCGTGGTCAACGGCTCCTGGAACGCCATGTACGCCAAGAGCGATGCGGAGTTCGACTCCATCGTCTCCCAGATGAAGAAGGACGCGGACAGCTACGGCTATGAGGACTGTGTGTCCTGGTGCCGTGAGCGGGCCGCCGAGAAGTTCGCCATGCAGGACAAGTAACCAACAAATATCCTCCTCACCGTTTCGCAGACGACAGCGGGTTCCGGACCGCCCCAAAAGGGCGGTCCGGAACCCCACAGAAAGGAGCGCCCTATGAAACTGACCGTCGACTCCCCCATCATCCAGGCGGGCATCAAACTCACCAATTTGCTGATCCTGAACCTTTACTGGGTCATTGGCTGTCTGCCCCTGGTCACCATCGGGGCCTCCACCACCGCAGCCTTCACCGTCACCTTGAAAATGGCGGAGGACCGGGAGGAGTCCGGCGTGACCCGGGCCTTCTGGACCGCCTACGTCCAGAATCTGAAGCACGGCGTTCTCCTCTCCCTCATCCTTTTGGCAGGCATCTACGCCACCTGGCTCAACTGGCAGTGCTTTGACAAGCTGGAGGGGAACCCCCTGGTGTTCCTGCTCATGGCTGTGGCGATGGTGCTGTTGCTTACGATCCACTTCCTCTTTATCTTCCCGCTGGAGGCCCGGTATCAAAACGGCCTTCTGGCCGCGCTGAACAACGCGCGGAACATTTTCATCCGCTACATCGGCCGCTCTATGGGCCTTGTGGGCATTTTATTCCTGCAATTCCTCCTTTTCACCCAGGTGAACATCGTCCTCATCTTCGCGGGCTTTTCTGTATGCCCATCCTGATGATCTACACCGCCAGCCAGGTAGCCATGCCCATCTTCCGGAAGGTGGAGCAGACAGGCGGCGCGCCCGAGGAGTTCGAGATCACCAGCGACCTGTATTGACCTGGAAGATACCGCCCGGTCCCGCCCGCAGCGGGGCGGAGGGCTGACTGAATAAACCGACAGTACATCTGTAAAGGAAACCTCGCCATGATACGAATTGGAATCGACTACTACCCCGAGCACTGGGACCGCTCCATGTGGGAGGAGGACGCCGGACGCATGGAGGCCCTTGGGGCCCATGTGGCTCGCATCGGAGAATTTGCCTGGAGCCGGATGGAACCCCGGGACGGGCAGTTCGACTTTACCTGGCTGGATGACGCCATCCAGGTCCTCTCCCGCCACAATATGAAGATCATCCTGGGCACCCCCACCAACTGCGCCCCCATGTGGCTGTACCGCGACCATCCGGAGACCCTCCAGTGGGGGCCGGACGACAAGCCCACCGGCACCGGCCTGCGGGGGCATCGCTGCATGACCAGCTTCACCTTCCGAAAATACGCCGCAAGGATCATCAACGAGCTGGCCAGACGCTACGCGGGCCGTCCGGAGATCTTCGCCTGGCAGCTGGACAATGAGCTGGAGAGCAACCATTGCACCTGCCCCGCCTGTCAGACGGCTTTTCGCTGCTGGCTGAAGGAGAAGTATGGGACGCTGGATGCGCTGAACCGGGCCTGGGGCAGCGACGTGTGGAGCGGCGAGATCAGCGACTGGGGGCAGATCGTCTCGCCCCAGGGAACGGAGAACAAGCCCGACTGGTATAATCCCGCCTATATGCTGGACTACGAGCGGTTCGGAGCCGCTTCCCTCACCGATTTCGTGAAATTCCAGTGCCAGCTCATCCGAAGCTATGACCCCCAGGCGGTCATCACCACCAACGCCTGCTTCCCCCGGCATATGCCCGACTTCCACCAGGAATTTGGCCCGCTGGACGTGGCCTCCTATGACAACTATCCCCCTGTCCGCCTGCCGGAAGACCCGGAAACGCCCTACTCCAACGCCTTTGCCTTGGACTTTGTACGGGGCTTTAAGGGGAAAAATTTCTGGATCATGGAGCAGCTGGGCGGGCCCATGGGCTGCTGGGCCCCCATTTCCCCCGCCATGGAGCCGGGTATGCTGGAGGGCTACGCCCTCCAGGCCGTGGCCCACGGGGCGGACCTGATCAGCTTCTTCCGCTGGCGCACCTCGTACACCGGGGCGGAGATGTTCTGCCATGGCCTGCTGGACCACAGCAACGCACCCAACCGCCGCCTGGCGGAGCTGGAAAAGCTGTGCCGCAGGCTGGAGCGGCTGCCCGGCCTGGGAGACACCACCCTGCACAGCCAGGCGGCCATGCTCTACTCCGCCGACCAGGAGTTTTCCCTGAAAAACCAGGAGCAGGGCCAGGGCTTTTCCTATTGGACCCAGCTGCGGCGGTTCCATGACGCCTGCATGAACCTGGGGGTCAACTTGGACGTGGTGGAGGAGCACGCTCCGCTGGACGGCTACAAGGTGGTGATCGTCCCCACCCACTTCATCACGGACCCCAGGGTGGTGGAGCGGCTGGAGGGATTCGCCCGCCGGGGCGGTTCTGTGGTGGTCACCTGCCGCAGCGGGGTCAAGGACAAAAACGGCAACTGCATCCTGGGGCAGGAGCTGCCCACCCTGTTCCGAAAGCTGTGCGGCTGCCGGGTGACGGAGTACGACGCCATCGGGCCCGCGGTGCAGGAGCTCACCCTGGAACGGGGCGGGAATTATCGGATCACAGGCTGGTGCGACCTCCTCGAGCCGGACGAAGCCCAGGTGTTGGCCCGGTATCAGGGGCGGTTCTACAGCGGAACCCCCGCCATCACCAAAAACGCCTTTGGGAAGGACTTCGCCTACTATGTGGGCACTGTGGGGGAGCGGGCCCTGTACCGCACGCTGATGCTGACGGTGTTCCGGGAGCAGGACATTCCCGTGGTTCGGCTTCCCCGGGCGGTGGAGCGGACGGTCCGCGCCGGCCCGGGCGGGACGTATCAGTTCTATTTCAACAACTCACACCACGGGCAGAACCTGGGGGTGGATGGGCAGAAGGTTCATTTGCAGCCTTTTGAGATGAAGATCCGCACATCGGAGGGGCTGTGGGTATGACAGGTTCCCGGGCCGGAGGGGATTGACAAACGATGGTAAAATCCGTATGATTGGGCTATCGAATACGTTTAATCTCCAGTCATATAAAGGGGTGGAACGGCAGTGGTGACCATCAGAACCATCGCAGAGCAATGCGGCCTGTCTATCGCGGCGGTGTCCAAGGCACTCAACGGAAAACCGGGCATCAGCCCCGAGCGGGCGGAGTTCGTCAAAAAGACCGCCCGGGAGCTGGGCTACTATCCCAACTCGGCGGCCCAGATCCTGAAAACCAATCGGAGCCATAACATCGGCATCCTGTTCCAGAACAAACTGGCCCATGAGTTTTTCTCCATCGTCCTGGAGGCCATCCGGGACACCATGGAGGCCCAGGGCTACGACATCACCCTGCTGAGCAGCCGTCACGAGGAGGGCTTCTACGAGCACGCCAAGTTCCGCCAGTGCGACGGCGTCATCATCGTCCAGGCCGGGTGGGACTGGGAAAACATCCAGCGGCTGGTGGAGGGGGATGTGCCCGTGGTGACCATCGACCGGGTCTACCACGGCCGCACCGCCATCGTCAGCGACAACGTGGGCAGTATGGAGGAGATCGTTCGATATCTCTACGATCTGGGGCACCGCCGCCTGGCCTTCATCCACGGTGAGGACGGCGACGTCACCCGCCAGCGTCTGGCCGGATTCTACCGGGGCTGCCAGGGCTGCGGCATCAACGTGCCGGATGAATATGTCATCCCGGCCCGGTATCACGAACCCCGGGATTCCGGCCAGGCGGTTCAGCGGCTGATGGTGCTGAAAACCCCGCCCACCTGCATCCTGTTCCCGGATGACACCTGTTATCTGGGTGGGCAGACGGCACTGGAGGAGCTGGGGCTGTCCGTCCCAGAGGACGTGAGCTGCTTCGGCTACGACGGCATCCATCTGGCGGGCATCCTGCGGCCCAGCCTGTCCACCTACCGGCAGAACGCCGGGGGGATCGGCAGGGCGGCGGCGGAACAGCTCATCAGCGCCATTGAGCAGCCCAAGTTTTACGCTCCGCAGATCGTCACGGTGACGGGGAGCATCCAGCCGGGCGGGACCGTCAAGGATCTGACGGCTGGCGCCCAGCGAACAATTTGATTTTAGGAGAATCGCTATGAAATTTGTGAAAGACGGCTCCGCGCTGCTGTGCCTCCATCAGGGGGAGCGGCTGCGCATCGAACCCTGGGGGAGGGATTCCTTCCGTGTGCGCGCCACCATGGGGCAGGCGCTTACCGGCCATGACTGGGCACTGACCGAGCCGGTGGCCCCTGACCAAGCCCAGATCGTCATCGAGGAGGTGGACCACTGGGTGGGGGACGGCACCCTGGACAAGCGTGAGCAGGCCACCATCACCTGCGGCCGGATCAAGGCCGTGGTGAACCATGCGGGCATCCTCTCCTTTTTCAAAGACGACGCGCTCATCCTGCGGGAGTATTTCCGGGCCTACGACGGCACCATCTCCCGGGAGAGCCGCTGCCTGAAGCTGTTCAGCCGGGAGTGGAAGGGCGTCATCGGGGGCAGCGAATATGAGCTGAACGTGAAATTCGAGGCCAACAAGGGTGAGAAGATCTTCGGCATGGGGCAGTACCAGGACGACTGCTTTGACAAAAAGGGCTGTGTGCTGGAGCTGGCCCAGCGCAACTCCCAGATCTCCGTGCCCTTCGCCCTCTCCTCCTTGGGCTACGGATTTTTGTGGAACAACCCCGCCGTGGGTCGAGTGACCTTCGGCAACAACTACACCGAGTGGGTGGCCCGGGCCACCCGGGAGATGGACTACTGGATCACCATGGCCGACACGCCCAAGGCGATCCTGGAAAATTACACCGCCGTCACCGGACGGGCGGAGATGTTCCCGGAGGATCGGATGGGCCTTTGGCCGTGCAAGCTGCGCTACCGCACCCAGGA
>CATJRT010000165.1 GCA_949742895.1 uncultured Eubacteriales bacterium
CCACAACAATGCCCGCACCCTGATTCGCCGGTTGGACCGGGACGAGCTACTCCAGGTGCTTTTGAAAAGTTATTTGCTGGAAAAATGAACCGAGAGCGCCTGCCGTTGGCAGGTGCTCTTTTTAAGGAGCTGATCGACTTGAGACATATTTTATCGCTGCTTCTGGCCTCCGCCCTGCTGCTGTCCCTGCTAAACGCCTGCCAACAACCGCCCATCACCGAATCGGACCCGCTTCCCTCCCCTGCTGTGGACGAGCCGTCCGTCAAGGAGCTGGCCGACGCGGTATTGCCCTACACCGGCCGCGATAAAGCGTTGGAAACCGAAGTTCTGGATGCCGGCGCAGTGGCAGTCTATCTGGAAAATGCCTACAACTTGGACACGGAAACGTGTGCAGACGCCGCCATTATCCGGGGGGCGGGGATGTCCGCTTTTGAGATTGCCATACTGCGCTTTTCCGGTGAGGATGCCGCAAAGGACAGCTCAGACCTCCTTAAAGACTACTTACATACCCGTGAGGGAGATTTTACTGGTTACGCCCCTGCAGAGGCGGATATGGCAGCTGACGGCCACATCCAGCAGGAGGGCGCGTGGCTGGGGTTGTTCATCTGCCCCGATCCGGAGGGTGCAGAGGACGCCTTCCGGCGGGCGCTGAACGGTGATGAACTGTCCTCCCCCACACTGGAGCCTGTTGTGGAAACTCCCCCGTCCATCACAGATATGGAGTCGCTGAAGGATGCCCTGATATTCCGTTACCGCGACGAGCTGACCGAACTGGGAGATTACCGCGTGTCCATGTTCGCCTCCACCGAAAGCTTCCCTCAGTTTGTAGAGGCCACCTACGGAATCCCTGCCGACCAGTTAGCGGACGGCTTCGTGATTGACGACCTGGGCGGCGCCCCCTTTGAGTTGATTGTGCTGCGCATGGTGGATTCGGATGCATCTGTCCAATACTTTAGCACACTTTCCGATTACAAAAACGCTTTGAAGGAACGCTTTGTTGAACAGGACGATGAAGGGCATCGAATCATCACGGCAGAAAACGAAGAACCATATATGCTTGTAAGCCAGTCCAGTACCATGCAGTACAGCGAATTTCTGGCCCTTCTCATCTGCCGGGATCCGGATGCCGCAAAAGCGTTCAAGACAGACCTCAACTCCCTGCACCGTACCGAGAACTCTTCGGAGGTAACGGAATCAGCACCTGTAGTGAGCCGCAGCTCGGAGGGCGTTCCCGCCTTTTCAGAGGTGAACTGGAAGCTCCCAGAGGGCGAACCTGATCCCGACTATCCCGACCGCATCAGATTCACCCCGCCCAATAAGGAGGATATGTCCATTTACGACACGTCTGCCATTCTCGCCGCCTGGACGACGGACGACCCCTCTCCCCTGTCCGATTATGACCGGACAATCTACGATGCTGCGGAAGCGGTGCTGGACGAGATCCTGACCGGCGGCATGAGCAGCTACGACAAAGAGGTTGCCATTTATGCCTGGGTGGTGCAGCATGTGAGCTACGACCACACCCCAACGGACATACTGGAAGAGACGGACCGGGACGCTTTTGGCCCCTATGGCGGACTGGTGAATCACGCGTGCGTGTGTCTGGGCTACTCTTCCACCTTCCAGCTTTTGGCGGACATGGCAGGGCTGGAGTGTATCACCGTGGTGGGTGCAGGCTCCAGTAGCGAGGAGGACCACGCCTGGAACATGGTCCGGCTAAACGGAAACTGGTACTGTCTGGATACGACCTGGGACGCCGGCTACCTGATTCCGGGTGATGAAAGCGGTTGGACGTGGCGGTTCTTCAATGTAACCAGCGACTATATGGCCCGAAGCAACCACCAGTGGGACTATGCCAATACTCCCGAGGCCGTCACCGAAGGCCACGGGCAGAGCTGAACAAAAAACACACCCCGGCTCCTGTTTGGGAGCCGGGGTGTCGATTTTCTTTACTGCTTCAGGGCTTCAAAATCCCTGAACACAGGCTCTCCAGTGTACTGAAGCACATCCTCCTCGCCCTTCAGGGCGCGGATGGCTCCCGCCGCCAGAGCCTCCATCTCGAACTCGCCGGCCTGTACGCTGATGGGGGCCAGCCAGCCGATGTATTCGCTGAGCTGCTCCACCAGGTACTTATCATGGGCGATGCCGCCGGTGAGGATGATTGCGTCCACCCTGCCCTTGAGGGCCACAGCACAGCCGCCCACCGCCTTGCCAATCTGATAAATGAACGCGTCATACACCAGCTTGGCGTACTTATCACCATTCTGAATACGGGCAACAATCTCCCGTGCGTCGGAGGTGCCCAGGTGGTCGGCCAGACCGCCGTTCTTAACCACCCGGTCGTACAGCTCCTTCTCGGTGTACTCTCCGCTGAAGCACAGGTGGATCAGGTCGGTGGCAGGTACCCAGCCCGCACGGGTAGGCGCCATAGGACCGTCGCCGTTCACCGCGTCGTTGACGCTACAAAGCTGCCCCTTCCGGTGGGCCCCCACCGTCACACCGCCGCCGATGTGGCAGCAGATTAGATTCATTTCCTCATATTTTTTCCCCTGAGAAGCGGCATAGCGGATACAATTCTCCTTCTGGTTGAGGGGATGGCCCTTGGCCTGACGGAAAAACTCATGGAAGCCGCAGATACGCTCCACATCGTCCAGCTCGTCCACGTCGGGGGGATTTACGCAGAACACATCACCGCCATAGGTCTTTTGCAGCTCCTTGGCGATCTGTGGACCAAGGGTGTTGGGGTGGCGCACAGTGAAGCAGCACCTGGCGTGCTCCAGCAGCTTGTCGTTGGCGGCGTACACGCCGCCCTTCAGCCCCACCAGACCGCCACAGCGGGCAGCGAAGGCGTCCACACCCTCCAGAGATACCCCAGCCCGGTCCATCTCCGCCTGGATGGTTTCCATACGGTAGGGAAGCTGGTCGCGGATTTCCTTGAACTTCTTCAGCTCCTCGGCGGCGTGGTCCACATTGGTCCCCCACACCTTCTGGTCGTCCTCAAAAAGGGCGATTTTGGTGCTGGTAGAGCCGGGATTGATGACAAAAATCTTCATTGGCGTTCACTCGGCTTTCTCATAAATTTTGCAGGTTCACCGCTTGCAGGGAATGGGCTTGGCCGGACAGCGGGGCTTCACCGCTCCGGCCTGGACAATGGCGTCCTCCTCGCAGGCGTCCACACATTTGCCGCACTGGGTACACTCATCCTGATCAATCACATGGATGAACTTCTTCTTGCCCAAAATAGCGTCGTCATCGCACTCGTCCATGCAGTCGCCGCAACCGATGCAGCGGTCCGCCAGGATGTGGTAGGTGACGAAGCTCTTGCACACCCCGGCCTTGCAGCTCTTTTTGGCCACATGGGCGGCGAACTCATCGCCGTACTTTTCAAACACCGCCAGGGCAGTCTCCCCCAGCTCCACACCGTCCTCGCACAGGGACTGCTCCCGCATCATCCGGCACAGCTTGCCAAGCTGTGCCGGATCAGTAGAACGGGACTTTTTCATGGTGATATCGGCCAGCGTCAGCTCCAATTGGGCCGCGCCCTCGTAGCCGAATACGCACTTGCCGCAGTCCAGGCATTTGTGTCCCTTGACATAGCGCAGCAGCTCGTCCACCGGGCACTGCTTTTCGGAGAGATTCAACAGCTTTTCATTCATCCGTTGCCACCTCCGTACTCGTTCCACAGCTTCACCTGCTGAAATTGCAGACGCAGATCGCATTGCAGGCACCTGCCGGACTCGCATTTGGCCTGATCACAGGTGTAGGTATGGTACACATCCTCGTTGTCCGCCGTGCGCTGGACCGCGTCCCGCAGCTCCTGCTCCACCCGGGGCAGGGCCGCGAAGCTCTCCACCTGGCCGATGTACGGGTCAGCGGTGCGCTCCACCAGTGTCTCGTCGATCTCGCCGTCGCCGCCCAGCCAGCGGTCGATCTCCGCCGTGACCTCCCGACCCTGCTGGATGGCCTTGATGACGAAGCTAATGCCGGTGATGGCGTCGCCGGCGGCGAAGATGCCGTCCACATTGGTCTTGAAGCCGTCCGTCACGGGGTAGCCCCGACCGTTCAGCTCGATGCCGAAGTCTTCGTAGTCCTGGAGCCCGGTGTACTGCCCCGTGGCAAACACCACGCTGTCGCAGGGGATGACCGTCTGGCTCCCCTCCTCCGCCACCTCGGTGACCTTGCCCGTGGCCCGGTCGTAGGTGGAGGACAGTACCGTATGCACCCGCAGGCCGGTGACCTTCCCGTCCGCGCCCTCGATTTCCTCGAAAGAGCGGCTCGGGAACAAGTTTACACCCTCCTGAGCGCCTTCCTCCTGGTCGTCCTTGTCCGCCAAAATCTTGTCCGCCTGCTCGATGCAGGCCAGGTTCACTGTCATGCCCTTACGCACCAGGGAACGGGCCACGTCGTAGCCCACGGACCCCGCGCCAATGATGCACACGGTTTTACCCAAATAGGATAGGTCGGCCTCCGCCCTGCTGTCCGCCAGCACGTCCATAGCGGTGTATACCTGGGGCAGGTCCGCTCCAGGCAGGGGCAGCTTACGGCCCTTGGACACACCCACCGCCACCAGCACTGCGTCGTTTTCCTTGCGCAGGGCGGCGGCGTCAGACACCTCGCGGTTTACCTCGTACTTCACGCCGCTGTCGATGATGTATTGGATCTCCGCCATGACGCCCTCCAGGGGCAGGCGGTAGCCGGGGATGCCGCTGGTCATAGGGCCGCCCAGCTGGGGTCGCTTCTCCAGCACGATGACGTCGTGGCCCAGTTTGTTGAGGTAATAAGCGGCGGTCAGGCCGCAGGGGCCGGAACCGATGACGGCGATCCGCTTACCGGTGCGCTCCTTTTGGAAGCCCTTGGACCTCCACGTCTGCTCGGTATCCTGCTCCACAGCGAAGCGCTTCAGGTTGCGGATGCCTAAGGGGTCGTTCAGCTCGGTGCGCTTGCATCCCGTCTCGCACAGGTGGTTGCAGATGTGGCCCAGCACCAGGGGGAAGGGCACCTTCTCCCGGATGATGGCGTGGGCGTCGCCGGGACGGCCCTCCCGGATGGCACGGATGTAGGCGGGAATGTCGATGTGGGCAGGGCACTCGGCGCGGCAGGGTACCACATTGTCCGCATAGGACGGGTGCTTCTCCATGATGCCCACCGCATCCACGATGGAGCCGGTGGGACACACCTCGATACACGCCCCGCAGAAGCGGCACCCCGCATCCGCAAGGCTCTTCCCGCCGGGTATGCCGGCATGGACGCCGCTGCTGTCACGGATATATTCCAGCACCTTCACCCCCCGCTTGTCCTGACAGGCGCGGATACAACGCCCGCACCGAATGCAGCGGGTAAAGAGGTGGGTAATTAATGGATTCTTCTCGTCGTTGGGAACGGGCCGGGACTTCTGCCGCCAATCCTGCCCGTTGACCCCCATGTACTGGTACAGACTTTGCAGCTCGCACTTGCCGTACTTGGGACAGCCGGTGCAGTCGGCGGGGTGGGTAGACAGCATCAGCTCCATGGAGGTCTGGCGCACCGCTTCCGCAGACTCGCTCCGGCTCTCCGCCACCATGCCCTCCTCCACGATGGTCGTACAGGCAGGAACCGGCATCTCGCCGCCGTTCACGGTCACGCTGCACAGGCGGCAGCCGCCCTTGGCCTCCAGGTCGGGATGGTCGCAAAGATGGGGGATATAAATCCCCGCATCCAGCGCCGCGTGCAAAAGCGATTGACCTTCCCTGGCCTGGACAGCCTGACCGTCAATCGTCAGATTTACCATACTGTACCCCTCTTTAGAACTCCGCAACCTTGGCGGCGGCATTCTCGCCGGCGATACGGCCGGAATTCAGGCAAAAGCCCATTGTGTTGCCGGGCAAGGTGAACGGATAGGTGTCGCCGTAGATGGAGCAGGCGTCGGTTCCCACCACATACAGGCCGGGAATCACATGGGCCTCCTCGTCCATGGCCTCCATCCGGTGGTTGATCTTGACGCCGCCCAGGGAGCCGTAAGCGCCCACGGTCTGGCGGCAGCAATAGAACGGGGCCTTGGCGATGGGCTCCATATAGTGGCGGTCCTTCTCAAACACCTCGTCGTAGCCGGCATCGCACATCTCGTTATACTCCTCTACCTGCGCCTTCAGGCCCTCCACGTCGATACCAGCCTTCTCAGCCAGCTCCTCGATGGTGTCGGCCTGGCAGATGGGCTCGTACCCGGCAGCCAGGTCACGTTCCCACTGTTCCTCAAAGTGGTCGTACAGGTCATGAGGATGGACGTGAGAGATGATATCCGGCCCCTTCTTCTTGTAACGCTTGAGCAGCTTGGCATCAAAGATGGCGTAGCCAACCTTGCCGGGCTGGGTGGCCAAGGCATTGCCCGTGAAGGTGGTGTTACCGATCTGGTCCTCGGGCATAAAGCGCTGACCGTTGCGGTTGACCCACAGACAGGGCTGACGGAACGCGCCCTCAATATAGAAGTGGTTCATGTTGTCGGGAAGCTGGTACATAATCTCCATGATGATGGGGGTCTTTGCCGCCCCCGCCTCCCAGGCCATCTTCAGGCCGTCGCCCTTCATGCCGGGGACGGCAAAGTTGTGGATGGTCTTGCCGAACTCAAAGCCGGTGTACTCTTTAATCATCTCTGGATGGCCGCCGAAGCCACCGGTTGCCAGGATGACGCTGGGGGCGCGGGCCTCGATTTCCTCACCCTGGGCGTCTATTGCGACCACGCCCACCACGGCTCCGTCCTCCTTGATGAGGCGCTTGACCGGGGTCTCCAGCAGAAACTCCGCGCCCTGCTCCCTGGCGTACTCGGTCATCTTCTTAACCATGGCGGTGGCAGCGCGGGGGCCGGGGATGCCACCGCCCTCGGGCTTTACCACGTGCCAGGTGAACTCGCCGTCGGAGTAGGGCCGGGTATCCTCGGGGGCGGAGAAAGCGCGCTGTACGCCCACAAACTCCACGCCCATATCCTCCAGCCAGTCGATGGTATCGCCGGATTTATAGTAGAAGTCCCGCACCAAACGGGCGTCCACCTTATAATGGGTAAAGAACATATGTTTGCGGAAGGCCTCGCCCGGGGTGATGCTTACCATGGATGCCCGCTGAACCCGGGAACCCACACCCAAGGGACCCATACCCATATTGGCAGCGCCGCCAGTGGTATTGCTCTTTTCAAAAACCAGGGTTTTCGCACCGCCCTCAGCGGCGGCACAGGCGGCGGCCAGACCAGACAGGCCGGCTGCTACGATGATAACGTCAGCTTCCATTTTTTTCATTGCACAAATTCCTTTCCTGTCAAATGATATTGTTTCCGCTTGAATATCACACCGTCTTGAACTGCATTGCCTTGTACCGGCCCATCTTTTCCTTCACGATCTCCATATTCTTGGGGTCGCGGTAGAACGCGCCCTCAGTGGCCCCAATCTCATCCAGATGATGGCCTCGGCCTTCCACTGTGGTGCGGTCCCGGCTGTAGCCAATTTCGGGGTCGATGACGAACTTCCACCTGCCGTCCTCGCCCCTCTCCAGGTCGCCGCCGCAACCGCACACCTGGCACTCCACCTTGAAGTGGATGCCGTCCCATTGGGGCTCACCCAGCACCAAGGCGTTGGAATGACAGTGGGGGCACCAGCCCATATCGGGGTCGCCCTCCCAGCCCCGGTCCCTGGGGTCCTTGGCCAGGGAAGCCATGATGTTCTGGCCCAGTTTGCGGGCGCGCTCAAGGTGGTCGGGCCGGGTCAATACATGGGACTTGGCGGAAATACGGGTGGCAAGCTGCATATCCACCACGTTGAAGTCGCACGTAAACATGGCTGCCTGCATATTCTCCAGGGTCTGGGACATCCAGGCCCGGGTGGAGCCGCCGGTTGCAATCAGTCCGGCCACACGGTGCCGGGCCTGGATGGCGCCGATTTTTTCCAGGAACGCCGTCTCATAGGCCAGGGAGCGCTGCATGAACCGGGTGAAATTGGCGGAGACCTGAAGGTCATAAGTAGGCGCGGAGAAGATGACCGCGTCATTCTCGAACAGAGCCTGCATCAGCTTGTCCTTGTCGTCCTTCTCCTTCAGCACACAGCCCACGTTCTCACCCTTCATAAACATACCCTGAGAGCAGAAGGTACAGCCGGTAGAGTCCTCGATATTGTAGTCCCGCAGGTTGACAAAGGTGACCTCCGCCCCCATCTCTTGGCAGGCATACAGCGCCTCCTTGAGCAGAATCTCGCTGTTGCTGTCCTTGCGGCCCGCTGTCATTCCCATTACCTTGAATGCCATGATCTTTTCCTCCTTGTTTATTTCGCATTTTGTCGTATATGTTTAGCTTTGCGCTTCCGGCAGGAACGGTTGGTTGATACACAGCACGGCTGGTCAAAATATGTCTTTTCCATCAAACAACCGAAGAAAAACCGAGTACACTTTGTACATTATTATTTATTATAAGAGCAGCCACCGGATTCGTCATCCGATGGCTGTCAAAAATTTATCAATTTTATCTGCAGTTTTTGCAACGTTTGTCTAAACATTTTCCAGCCGCCGCGCCTACGGCATTTCTAATTTGGAAACGCTCCACCGTTTGAGATAATCCATCAAATAGAAAGAGAATTCATAGGCAAACAGCCGCCTGCCATCGTAGATATCCGTCTCCAGCAGGTCGGCAATTTTGTTCATCCGGTAAAAGAAGGTGCTCTTGTGGATGTGAAGCTGAGCTGCAGCGTCGGTGGCGCTACGGGAGTACTGGATATAAGTGCGCAGGGTGTGGAGAAATTCCGTGTGATAAGTCTGGTCATGCTGCTGAAGCAGCCGCAGATCCGGGAATATCTGAGATTGCAGCCAGTCCTGGCTCATTCCCTGGGAAAACATATGAAAAAGATATTCCTGCTCGTAGCTGTAAATATACTCGTCGCTGAAGGGACGGTTGACGCAGGCCACCGCCTGCTCCGCCGCATAGTGGGACATGACCAACAACGTGTAGTAGTAGCTGATGCCGCACCGCATACGGTTGAATTTCAAAAAATTCAGCAGAGATTGGCGTTCCCTGCCATTCAGGGGGTGGGGCGTACTCCGCGGTAGCAGCATATACAGCCTGCCGTTTACCACCCCCACCAGCCCCTCCGGAAGGATATTGCGTAGCAGCTCGTAATAATGGCTTTTTGCCATATGCATACACTCCGAGTCGTCGAAGGAAAAATACAGCATATAGTAATAGGGCTGTGGCGTGCGCTCAAGCTGCTGGAGCCGCTGCTGGGCAAATTCGTTGGAGGAAAAGTGCCCGTCCGTCAGCTCCTGCAAAAAATACTCATATTTCAGGCCACTTTCCACTGCGAAGCTGTCGTTCTTTTGCAGCTCGATGGCCAGCACCTGCCCCAGAAACCCAATCAGCTCCAGGTCCCCATCTGTGAACCCCTCCGGACGGCCCGGGCAAAACAGATAGGCCACCATGGCCCGGTTGATCCGCACCGGCTGGAAGGTGATCTCATAGGGAAAAAGGGCGTCGCGGCAGACATAGGGATCGCTTGTCTCCAACGCATGGCTGATATGCTGGTTCAGCTCCAGGCTCTGGCTCTTGTCGAACTTGAGGTACTGCTTCCCGTCGGCAGTGTCCAAATCCGGATCGGCTTCAACAGGCCCAGGCACCTTTGCCAGAAAGCCATAGCTGGTGTCGCACAGGTTCAACTCCATCTGGATCACATCATATACCAGGTCCAGATAGTATTTCAGCGGGTATTTCGATTGCAGCGCCTGAAAGAGCTTGTGTTTGGTGCTTTCGATCTTCTCCCGTGAAATTTCATTTGTCATGGCGGCACCTCCCGTTTATGCCCTGCATCAAAAGCCCCGGCACCTCCGGGAACGCTTCACCATTTGGTTATCAATACAGGCTTATATTATTGTATATCACCCAAGCTGTAATAGCAAGGGGAAGGCACAACGGAACGGGAAGAAAACAAATACCGCCGTCAATCGCTGTGCTCCTGAAGCGGCGGCGTGTCCGGCTTGACAATCAGGCAGACGAGCTGGCCGGTTTCCCGGTTTTGAAGCTCCCCCACGTAGAGCCGGCCCTTGATGTGGGGCAACGGCCCGAATTCATACTCCATCCCCCGCTTCCGCCCCACCAGGGGTACACAGCGGCGGAAGCTTTCAATGACAGGCTTGGGAAACAGGAAATCAAAATGGGCGGACAGAAAGCGGTCGAAGGGCAGCTCCATGGCCCGGTCAAGCTGCTGCGCGTAGTGCTCCAGCGGCAGGCTTTCCGGGAACAGGATGCACATCTGGGGCGAAAGGGCATCCCCGGCCAGCAGCAGACGCAACTCCCGGCACAAAAGGCCGGCGCTCCCCGGCGTATGGCCGGACAGCTCCATCACCTCCACCGTCATGCCCCCCAGGTCCAGCACGGTTCCGGGGGAAAGGGGCCTGTAGCGCTGGGGACAAAAGCTGTCCACCATCCCGCTCAGCTCCCGGCCCAGCGTGCGCTCCAGAACCGGAATCTGGCTCCGGCCCACGTCCAACAGGGGCAGGTCCGCTTCGCTCATATACACCATGTCGAACTGCCTCACACCGCCCACATGGTCGAAATGGCCGTGGCTGGCAATGACCACCGGCTCCATGGGGCACAGGCTGGAGATGAACCCCCGCAGGTCCCCCAATCCAGTCATGGTGTCGAACAGAATGGCGCTTCGGCTTCCGGTAAGCAGGGTGCAGAAATTGCCCTGACCGTCTCCAATTTGCCGCACCCCCGGCGCGATCTCTTTACAGGAAAACTCCATAAAGCCTCCTTTTAAAACAGCGCCGCCCGGCGGCAGGACAGCCGCGGGAGGCGCTTGATTATGATGTCTGGTTATCTCTTCATGCCCGCCGCACGCACAGCAGAAATCACCACATTGCCCTTGATTTCGGACACAGGCGCACCCCGGGAGCAGTCGCAGACCACCTTCTGGAAGCCCTGCAGCATAGGGCCATATGCATCGGCGTGACCGAACTGCTGGATAAGCTTCACGGCGATGTTGCCCACATTCAGGTCAGGCCAGATCAGCACGTTGGCCTTGCCCGCCACGCGGCTCTCCTCCTTGACCTTCTTAGCGGCTACGGCGGGGACAATGGCAGAGTCCAACTGCAGCTCGCCCTCAATGGCCAAGTCGGGACGCTTCTCGTTGGCAATCTTCGTAGCCTCGATCACCTTGTCAATCAGCTCACCCTGACCGCTGCCCCGGGTGGAGTAGCACACCAGCGCACAGCGGGGCTCCCAGTCCAGCAGGGAGCGCACCGTGTCGCAGGCCGAGATGGCAATGGACGCAAGCTGCTCGGCGTTGGGGTTGGTGCAAACGGCGCTGTCACCCACCGCCAGCAGGGAGCCTTCGCTGCCCTCATAACCGGGGATCTCGCACAGGCCGATGCTGGAAATAGTGGTGATGTCGGGCTGGAGGCCCACCACCATCTGGCCGGCCAGAATTACGTCACCGGTGGTGTTGTTGATGCCGGCAAAGGTCACGTCCGCCTCGTCCACCGCCTGCATCACGGTGGCAAAGTACAACGGGTCCTCCATGCGGCGGCCCAGGGCCTTTTCCTTCAGCCTGCGGTCGGGTTGGGCCACATAGGCGGCGATCAGCTTGTTCTTGTACGCCTCGTCTTTGATGTCCACAAAGGTGAACACGCACTCATCAAGGCCCCGCTCCTTGCACAGGGCCCTGAGCTGTTCCGTGTCGCCCACCAGGATAGGGACGATGTAGCCGTCCCGGCCACACTCATAGGCGGCCTGCATCATCTTCTCATTGTCCGCCTCGGGGAACGCCACCCGCTGGGGGTCCAGCTTGGCCTTGGCGTATAGCTGTTCCAAAATACTCGCCATAACGCTTCTCCCCTGGCTTACAGCAGCTCCTCAGTCTTATCCACCAGCTCACCGATGGTCTTGCAGGCGGCGGCGATGGGGAGCTGCACCAGCACGTCCAGCTCGTTCTCGATTTCGGACACCAAGCCCACCATCAGCACGGAGGTTCCGCCCAGATCCTCTTTGATGCGGGTGTCCATAGACAGGGTGCTAATGTCCTTGTTGTAAGAGGTGGAAACCAGCTCCAGAATTTTTGCTTCCAGTTCCTTGCGGTCCATAGTATTCAAGCTCCTTTATTTATTGTTTTCAGGTCTTAGAAGCTGAACCAATCGCCTCAGCGCGGC
>CATJRT010000166.1 GCA_949742895.1 uncultured Eubacteriales bacterium
ATACTGCCACACGGGATTGTCCATGCTGTGCTGGGTATAGGCGCACATGGCCTCGTGAGCCCCGGCCATCAGCTCAGAGATGTCGGTGCCGCCCACGGCGATGGGCAGCAGGCCCACGGCGGTGAGCACGGAGAAGCGTCCACCCACCTCGTCAGGGATGACGAAGGTTTCCCAGCCGTTGGCGTCGGCCACGCCCTTTAGTGCGCCCCGGGCCTTGTCAGTGGTGGCGTAGATGCGCTCGTTGGCCTTGTCGCCGTACTGCTTCTCCAGCAGCTCCCGGAACACCCGGAAGGCGATAGCCGGCTCGGTGGTGCCACCGGACTTGGAGATGACGTTGATGGACCAGTCCTTGCCCTCCACCTTGTTCATGGCCTTCTTCACCTCGTTGGGACTGAGGGAGCAGCCCACAAAGCAGATCTCAGGACCGTCGGGGGGGAACACCTCCAGCGTGGCCTTGGGACCCAGGTAGGACCCGCCGATGCCTACCACCACCAGCACGTCGGAGTTCTGGCGGATGCGGGCAGCAGCCTTTTGGATTCGGGCGAATTCCAGCTTGTCATAGTGCTCGGGCAGACGCACCCAGCCGGTGAAATCCGCACCAGGAGCGGTGCTGGACAGGAGCTTGGCATGGGCGGCCTCCACCTCGGGGGCCATAGCATTGAGCTGGTCCTGGGAAACCAGCCCCTCAAGCTTGGAAAAATCAAGTTTCAACATAATCAAGCACTCCTTTTATTTCAAACATATGGTCGGATCAGCAGAAAAACAGCGCCGCGCCGCCGAAGATGCCGGCGTTATTGCCCAGCTCAGCCTGGGCAAACCGGGTGCGACCACAGGGTGGGAACACATTCTCCCGAAAAGCCGCTTCCACCGGGTCCAGCAGGGCACGGCCTGCGGCGGACACACCTCCGCCGATGAGGATGACCTCCGGGTTCACCGCGCAGGCCATGACGGCGGCGGCATAGCCCAGGGCGCGGCCCGCTTCCATCACCACCCGCCGGGCGTTTTCATCCCCGGCTGCGGCGGCGGCGAACACGTCCTTGGCGTTGACAGACTCCCGCTCCTTGAAGGGGGAGAACTGCCGTGCGGCGCGGATGATGCCGCTGGCGGAGGCGGTGACCTCCAGGCAGCCATGCTTGCCGCAGGAGCACTGCCACTCCGGGTGGAAGGGCGTGGGCAGGTGGCCCACCTCTCCGCCGCCGCCGGTGGCGCCGGAGATGATCTTCCCGCCGCAGATGACGCCGCCGCCTACACCGGTACCTACGGTGAACAGCACCAGGTCCTTACAGCCCTTGCCTCCGCCCTGCCACATCTCGCCCAAGGCAGCCAGATTGGCGTCGTTGGCGGCGCGGACCGGCAGACCAGTACGGCGATTCAGCTCATCCGCCACGTCGGTGTCCCCCCAGCCCAGGTTTACGCAGCCCTGGACCAGCCGCTGGTCCACCACTGGACCGGGTACGCCCACCCCTGCGCCCAGGCAGCGGTCGTCGTGCTCCATCATAATCTCCCAGATATTGGCGGCGATGGCGTCAAAGGTCTGGCCCACGTCTCGATAAGAGGGGAATTCCCGCTTTTCCAGCAGCATCCCCTTCCGGTCAACCAGACCCAGCTTGACGGTGGTACCGCCGATGTCTATGCCAAAGCACACTTCACTCATGATACGGCCTCCTCTACGATAATTGCTGCGCCCCATGGCTTCAGCAGAAGCTCAGTTCCATCCACAGCGCCGTTGTGGAGCAGCGCGGGCGCTGCGCCCGACGGGACCGCCAAAGGCTCCATCCCGCCGTTCACCGCCACCCGTACCCGTTTGCCATCCAAGGTGCGGGTAAAGCACACGGCCTTCGGTCCCAGGTCTTGAAAACGGATGTCCCCCCGGCGCAGGGCCGGGGTGTCCCGCTTGAGCTTCGCCAAGGCGCGGTAAAAGTCCTGCAAATCCGTCAGCTCCCGGCCCCAAGGGAAGCAACGGCGGTTCAGGGGGTCTTCAAAGCCTTCCAGTCCAGCCTCGTCTCCGTAACAGATACAGGCCATGCCTGGAAGGGTAAACTGGAGCACGGCGGCGGCTTTTTCCTTCTCCACCGCCAAGGCGCGGTCCGCGCCGGACAGATGCCGCTCCGCCTTTTCCTCCAACGTCCCGTCAAAATCGTCCCCCAGCAGCGTGAGCACACGGGGCGTATCATGGGTAGACAGGCTGTTCATGGCACAGCGCAGGGCGGGGGCGGGATAGTTCTCCACGATGGTATTCACCGCCCATCGGAACGCCGCCCCATCCCTTTCCTTCATAAAGTTCAAAATGGCTGTACGGAAGGGATAATTCATCACCGAATCCAGCTCGCCATCGGTGAAATAACGGCGCAGCTTGCCGTAACTCACCTTGTTGGACGCGTCCTCCCACACCTCGCCGATGAGCAGGGCGTCCGGCTTCTCCGCCTTCAACCGGGCGCGAAAGGCGGAGATAAATTCGTCGGGCAGCTCATCCGCCACATCCAGCCGAAAGCCGTCCGCCCCCAAGGCCAGCCAGTGGGCAATGACGCCGTTCTCCCCGGTAATGAAGTCCAGGTAGGACGGCTCCAGCTCCCGGACATTGGGCAGAGTCTTGAAGCCCCACCAGGTGGTATATCGACCGGGCCACTTCTTGAACTCATACCAGCTGTAGTAGGGGGAGTCCCGGTGGTGATATGCGCCATGCCCGAAAATCCCCGTCCGGTCAAAATAGACGCTGTTGCCCCCGGTGTGGGAAAATACGCCGTCCAGAATCACCTTCATACCCAGCCCATGAGCCTCTCTGCACAGAGCGGAAAAGTCTTTCTGCGTGCCCAGCATAGGGTCGGGCCGGAGATAGTCTGCTGTATCGTAGCGGTGGTTGGAAAAGGCCATGCAGATGGGATTCAGATAGATAACTTCCACGCTCAGCGATTGCAAATACCTCAGCTTTTCCCGGATTCCTTTAAAGTTTCCGCCGAAAAAGTCGTTGTTCAGCACCTCGCCGTCCTTGTTGGGGCGGAAATCGGGCACATCGTCCCAGCGCTCGTGGATGCGGAAGGGCCTCAGCTTTTCGGACAGGCTGCACTGCCCCACTTGAGCAAAGCGATCCGGGAAAATCTGATACATTACAGCCCCGGCCAGCTCCTCCGGCACAGCAAAATCCGCAGGGTAGCAGGTAATCTGCCAGGAGTTTTCCCCTTCTGTGCTCACACCTGATTCTCCCTGCCGGAACAGATCCAGGACGGTGTCGGCGGTGGTCAATCGGAAGTGGTAGTGGTACAGGCCGCAGACGGGCAGAGAGAACTGCCCCTGCCAGCGTTGTAACCCCTCTGCTCCATCTGCTGGAACCATAGGGAGCGTCCAGGCATCTCCGCCGCTGCGCTCCAATACGGTCTCCAGCTTGAGGACAGCGCAGTCCACGGGAGCCTCCACTGCCAGCCGGCAAGGCTGCCCCGGACAGAGCGCACCGAAGGGGGATTTGTACCGCGTCTTCAGGCTGTTGAATCGGATATCCATTTGTTCACTTCCCGTTGGACGGCTCCCCGTCCAAAAATCCAGGCGGGGCGGAAGGGCTTTCTTCCGCCCCGCCTGGGGATTATTTCATATGCCAGATGTTGCAGGCGTACTCCTGCACGGAGCGGTCGGCAGAGAAGAAGCCCGCTTTGGCGGTGTTCACCAGGGACATATTGGCAAAGCGCCGACTGTCGCTGTAAATGGCGGACACATCCCGCTGGGCGCGGACATAGTCGTGGAAATCGGCCAGACACATATACGGGTCGGCGGGGCCCTTATGGTTGGTCGTGAGGGACCGGACGATATCGTCGAAGTGCATCCCTGCAATGCCACCCATGAGCAGATCCATAACTGCCTTCAGCTCCGGGTCGCTGCGCACATAGTCCAAAGGATTATAGCCCCGCTGCCACAGCTCGTTGACCTCCGGAGTCTTGAGGCCGAACAGGACGATGTTGTCGTCGCCCACCTGCTCGTGGATTTCCACGTTGGCGCCGTCCAGGGTGCCCAGGGTCACAGCGCCGTTGATCATCAGCTTCATGTTGCCGGTGCCGCTGGCCTCCTTGCCGGCGATGGAAATCTGCTCGGAAATCTCGGCGGCGGGGATGATGATCTC
>CATJRT010000167.1 GCA_949742895.1 uncultured Eubacteriales bacterium
ATCGAAGTCTGGAGGCCAGAGGCCAAGAAGAAAAACAAAACCGGGTAGCTGCCCTGTGGGGCGGCTGCCCGGTTTTCCACAAGGGAGGCGAAAAACGTGGACGACGCAAGAGAGCTCCAATATGGCATCGAGTTTGAAACCAGCGATGCAGACGGCTCTATTGACCAACTGGGCGAGGGCATTGACCGCCTTGAACAGCGCATAGGTGCTGCCGAGATGGGAGCCCAGCGTATGGGCGCGGGCGTCGTCTCCGCCTGCGACAGCGGGGCGGCTGGAGCCGACCGCTTCACCGGGGCCGTGGACCGCACCAGCGGGGCCATGGACGATATGACCGAAAGCACCAGAGGCGCAGCGGACACAACCCGCTTGTTTGGTGGGGGACTGGATGATGCTGAGGAGGATGCTGAGAGCTTCCGAGCCAAGATCAGGGAGACAGCGGAGGGGGCTGAGGACCTGGGCGCTGCCTTCCGAGAAACCATGGCCGACGGCCTAGAAGCAGGACAGAGCATCGCCAAGAGTTTCGGCACCGGCCTAACCGGGGCGATAGACTTCTCCCGGAACAAGGTCAAGACCTTCGTAAACGATACAGTCAAGGGCGCTCAGAACATCGCCACGAAATTCAAACACCCGATTCAGACTATCCGCACCGGGCTTGTGAAGGCCCTGCGCGGGGCGCAGGACAGCACCGAGGACCTGGGAGAGGAGGCGGACGACACCGCCGACGATCTCCAGGAGATGGGGGCCGCCGGAGAGGAGGCAGGCAATCAGGTCTCCGAGGCCATCAAGAGAGTGGTTACTGCCTTCGTTGGCCTAGAGGCGATCAAGCAGGGCATTGACCTCTTGAAACAGTTTGGAGCCTCCGCCCTGGAAGCGTATTCCGCAACGGAAACCACATCCAAGCAGTTTGACACACTGTTTTCCACATCCGCCGCTGAATGGGTGGATAACTATTCTGAGGCGGTACACCGCAGCACCAGCGAGGTCATGGGCTTCATGGTGCAGAACAAGACGATGTACCAAGAGCTGGGCATCACTGGGGAAGCAGCGGAGGAGCTGTCTTCCCTCACCACGTCCCTGGCCTATGACTTCGGCAACGCCTTCTCCATGGACGACGCTGAGGCGCTGGGCCTGGTCCAGAGCGCCATCCAGGGCGACACGGCGGCCCTCAGTGCCTACGGAGTGACCCTGGATGAGACAGCCCTCAAGCAGAGCGCGGCGGCCCTGGGCCTGAGTGAAAACATCGACGCCCTGGACGACGCGGCTATGGCGCAGGTCCGGCTAAACGCCATCCTGGACCAGACAGCAGACGTCCAGCAGGCCGCCATCAACCAGACCGGCGGGCTCACCAACAGCGTAAAGAGCCTAAACGGCGTCTGGTCCAATTTCTTGACCACGGCTGGCAGCAAATTCGCTCCAGCTATCGAAAACATCGTAGGCGCTGTGGTGGACAACTGGCCCACAATCGAGCCGATGCTCCTGTCTTTCGTCGATGTGCTTGCCGACGGGATAGGCGGTGTCGCCCCCACTTTGATAGAGCTGGCACAAAATCTGATACCCTCCGTCACATCCGTCCTGGGGACGCTGGTGAGCGCCGCCGGGCCCGTCCTATCGGTATTTACCGAGATCGCAGGGTCCGCGCTTCCGCCTCTGGTCGAGATCATCGACAGCCTCGTTTCCTACGTCGTACCCCCATTTATTTCCATCCTAGAGACGCTGAATACAAATGTGATTCAGCCCCTCATCCCCGTCATACAGCAGATCGCCCAGCAGGTGCTTCCGGTCTTTGGCCAAGCATTCTCTGCGGCGGGTCAGATCATAGGTCAACTGGCCTCCTCTGTCCTCCCGCCCCTTACACAGATTTTAGGGGTGCTCATTCAGGCGATTCAGCCCATCATTTCAGCGGCGCAGGTCTTCATTTCCGCACTTTTGCCGCCCTTGATGTCCCTGATCTCTGCGGTGGGCAATATCCTGTCCGGCGTCGTGCTCCCCGCTGTGAGCGCCCTGTCCCCGGTCCTTTCTGTGGCGGCTGACATCCTGGGCGTGATAACTGACATCCTGGCGAAAACTGTGGGCTGGCTGGTCGATGGCGCGAGCAAAGTCGTGGACTTCTTCTCCGGTTTGTTCGGAGGCGCGAAAGAGAGCAGCGCCGCCGTGGAAGAACTGGGCAACAGTGTGACCGACCTGGGGACTGCTACCGAAAGCGTCAAATCCCCAGAGATCGAGATACCCAAGCCGGAGGTCCCGGACATCCCCACGATCACCGTACCGGTCGAGACTACCCCGTTCGAGCTGCCGGACTTCACGGCTGACCTCACGCCTCTGTCCCTGCCGGTCACGGCTGAGGTCCCAGAGATCATCCCGCCGCCTGTGGATGCAGTCAACATCCCTGTTACTGTGGAGACGCCCATCATCCCGGAGCCGGAGGTCAAAGCGGTCGAGCTGCCTGTCGCGGTCGAGAAACCGGTCATTCCTGAGCCGGACATCGAGCCGGTGAAGTTGCCTGTGGAAGCAGAGAAGCCGGAAATTCCCGCGCCGGACGTGGTGCCGGTCGTTGTCCCGGTCACGGCTGAACAGCCTGTTATCCCGGAGCCGGATGTCTCCCCGGTCACGATACCGGTAAATCTGGAGCTGTCTGATCTGGACATCCCGACGCTGGAGCCTATCACGCTGCCGGTGAACGTGGAGCGCCCGGTCATTCCTGAGCCGGACATCGTGATGATCGTCATTCCCGTTTCGGTCCAGAAGCCGGTGATCCCGAAACCGGACCCGCCGGATATGCCGACACTGACCCTGGGCCCGGCAAATACCGCTCCCTTCAATCAGTCCATCACGAAAGCAACACAGGACGCCGATGTTGCCGGGCAGGCGTCGGCCAAGGCCCTCCAGACCTTCTACGAGAGCTCCATGGACAACATCGGGACAGCGGCCTCCAGCACCTTCGCCCGGGCCGCCTCCGATGCAGAAAATAGCTGGTCCCGCATGGTGGACGCCGCCCGGGAGGGGGCCCAGAGCATCGTTTCCAGCTTCCAGGACATCGGGGCCGCTGCCAACAAGGTGGGCAACACCAAGCTGTCTATATCCTCTGCGAGCATCCCGAGCCACGCAAGCGGCACACCATCCTTCGAGGGTGGCTGGACCCGGATGAATGAGGAGGGCGGTGAGCTGGCTTACCTGCCCAGCGGGACCGCGATCATCCCTGCGGACCAAACGGACAAGATCATCAACGACGCTACCACCAACAACAGCGCCATGGAGTATACAGATAACTCCTCCTTCGCCCCCCAGCTCAGTATCGTTATGGGCGAGGGCGGCGGGGCCGTCGATGAGGAAGCCCTCCTGGCCCGCATCCGCGACCAGATGGAGCAATTCTGGCGCGAGAAGAAAGAGGAAGAATACCACAAACGAGCCCTGCAAGGCGCTTATGCAAGATAGGAGGGACACCCTATGGCCTATACCCTCACGGGGAAGAAATGCGGTGTAGTACGCCTGGACCCCCGGCAAACGGGCATTATCACAGCGGAGAGTGCTCAGTATTCCAGCAAGGCAACGTCCAACCCCATCGAAAACGGGAGTGACATCAACGATCATGTCGTCACGGACCCGGTAAAGTACACCCTCACCGGTGTCACCATCGGAGGGGACAGCGCTGCCGCCACCCTGCGGAAGATGTGGAAGGAGCGCGACATCCTGGAGTACATAGGCCGGGGCCGCGTGTCGTCTTGCGTCATTACCAGCATGAAGCAGGATATTTCCGCAAAGAACAAAACTGGCGTCGGCTTTACCATCCAGCTCCAGGTTGTCAATATCACATCCGCTGGCTATGTCGCATCCGGCGAACAGCTAATGAGTATGCAGGACGCCAACACCGGCGAGAGCGCCGCACCCATGAACAATACCGTCCAGTCCAGCGGGACCAATCAAAAGAAGGCCACGACGGCGGACGGGCTCAAAACCACAACGGCCCAGTCGATCAGCTCCAGTGCATACGCCAAGTATGTCCAGAGCTATGCCTCCAAGCCTACCAGCAGTAGCGGCCCATCTTCCAGAAAGCAAGCGTCTTTTAGCGCTGCGTAAGGGGGTGGGTATTCGTGGACGGACGGGAATTGATCGACCTGAGCAATACCGTGGAGTACATCGACGTGGACACGTCAAAGGTCCCCTACAACTTTTCCGTGAAACTGGAGGACCGGACCTATACCTTCTGCATCCGCTATAACCCGTGGGGCGGCTTCTTTACTGCGGACCTGTCCATCACCACCACGGGAGAGACGCTGGTATATGGGGACATCATCCGGTATGGACGCCCTATGTTCAATTCTGTGGAGGATGAGCGTTTCCCCATCCCTGTCATCATCCCGTTGTGCCTGTCCGGCGACGACATCCATGAGATCACCTGGGACAATTTTGGAAAGCAGGTCCGCCTTTACATCTACGAAAGGCGGGTGAGCGCATGACGTTTTGGGGCCGGGCCGCCACCCTGCAGATCGGGCCGAAGCTCTACGACCTCTCAAAGCTCTATTTTACCTTCGATGTCCCTTTTGTCGATTCTGAGGAACTGAACACGGCCACGATCACGGCCCACAACCTGTCTAAGGCTACCCGGAGCGAGATCAAGAGGGGCATGGTCGTTATTCTCAATGCAGGCTATGAAGGGGACCTGGGCTGTATCTTTGTCGGCAAAATCTCCCGAGCCGTCAGTAAGAAGCAGGGGACAGAGTGGATAACCACCATCACCGCCGCCACGGCCCTGGATGAGTGGTTGACCTCCGAGGTAAATAAGACCTACGCCGCCGGAAGCAAGGCCAGCGCCATCCTGAAAGACCTATTGAACATCTTCGGCGTGGAGATCGGGACCTTTGAGCTGGTGGTGGATAAGGTCTACCCCCGGGGGAAGGTCTGCAAGGGCAAAGTCAAGGACGTCGTGCGCGAGATCGTTACGCTTGACTGTAAAAGCCGTTTCCTCATCCGCAATGGGACGGTTATCATCAACGACCCGACCAAGGGACAGAACATGGGCTATCTGCTGTCCGCAGACACCGGGCTGCTGAAAGCCACGGATGAGATGGAGGACACAGAGCCCGTAACCAACCAGACCACCATAGACGACGGCGGGGAGGCTCAGGAGCAAACCTACACCCGGCGCTGTCTCCTCAATTACCACCTGGCCGCCGCTGATGTGGTCACGATCAAGGAAGCCATCCTGAACGGCGCGTTCCTTATCAAGGCCGGGCGGCACATCGGAAATCCGACCGCCGACTGGGTAACAGAAATCGAGGTAAAGCCGGTATGAGCAGAGAGAGCTACAACGTAGAAAACCAAGAACAGAAGGCCCTTCTGGAGAGCGTCCGAGTGAGCGCCCTCTGCAAGGTGAACAAGTTTGACGCTGCCACCATGACGGTGGATGTTCAGCCCCTTTCCAAGGTTCTGGACGGCGGGGGCTACCGGACCCCGCCCCCGGTGCTGGGCGTCCCTGTTGCCATGATACGGGGCGGGGGCTTTTTCCTCCGCCCCTGGTACAAGGCCGGGGACGTGGGCGTCATTGTCTATGCAGATCACGACATCGACCGCATCGCCGAGGCTGGGCAAGAATGCCAACCGAATACAGAGCGCAATCATGGGGATGAGGATGGCATCTTTGTCGGAGCCTTCATCCCCAAAAGCAACCCTGTCACCGGCGTCCCTAACGATACGCTGGTCATGTCTACCGAGGGCGGGAGTGTCTACATCGCCCTTCACCATGACCACATCGAGATCAAGGGCGACATCAAAATGGTGGGCAACATTGAGCAAACCGGCCGCACCGACGTGACTGAGGATGTCACCGCGTCCGGGATAAGTCTGGCCCACCACACCCACACTGGTGACAGCGGAGGGTCTACCTCTCAACCGCACTAAGGGGGCAGCTATGGCAAAGATAACTGTTTTGAAGTTGGACCCGGAAAGCCGGGACCTCTGCTTCGACGCTGACGGCATCATGGACCACCTGGAAGACGCCGAAGCCATCGCGCAGAACATCCGCAACAACCTGAACACCTGGAAGGGCGAGTTTGAGCTTGACACTTCCCATGGAACAGAGTGGGAGCGCGTCGTCGGCCAGCCCACATCCGGCATCGAGGATGAGGCGGACGACGTGCTCAGGGCCTCCATTTTCCAGGAGCCCTATGTCCGGGAGATCGAAAGCCTCGCCCCCCTGGTGGAGGGGCGGAAGATCGGGGCGGAGTTTTACGGCACATTGTATGACGGCTCTACCGTCAGAGTGGAGGCGAAAAGCGAATGAATGATAAAGGCTGGGGCTTGACTTCCCTGGGCTTCCGCAGACCAACCTATGTGGAGTTGCTGGACGCCCTGGAGTACAAGGCCCGGGAGCTGTTCGGAAGCACCGCCAATTTGACGGTCAGGAGCCCGCTGGGCTTGTTCCTGCGGATTTACGCATGGATGCTCAACATCCTGTTCTCCGTCCTGGAGGACGTCTACACCGGCCGTTTTGTGGACACCGCCGTGGGCACGTCCCTTTTGAACCTGGGCCGGGCCATCGGCTTGCGGGTCCTTCCGGCTCAGAAAGCGACCGGCTATCTCACCGTCACCGGACCGCCTGGGACCCTGATACCGGCCG
>CATJRT010000168.1 GCA_949742895.1 uncultured Eubacteriales bacterium
CCTACGGCGGCGCAGGCCCCTTGGGCGAAGGGTAGCAGGAAGGCGGCGGTCATGGGTCCGGAGGCCACGCCGCCGGAGTCAAAGGCGATGGCGGTGAAGATCTTGGGTACAAAAAAAGACAAAAGAATGGCGGCGGCATAGCCGGGAATGAGGAACCAGAGGATGGAGATGCCCGTAAGCACCCGCACCATAGCCAGGCCGATGGACGCCGCCACGCCCATGGACAGGCTGGCTCCCATGGCCGCGCTGGAAATGGCTCCGTCGGTGATCTCCTCCACCTGGCGGTTGAGAACGTAGACGGCAGGCTCCGCCTTGACGATGAAGTAGCCGATGACCATACCCACGGGGACCACAACCCATTTGAGGTCCAGCCCCGCCATCACCTGGCCCAGGTAGTTGCCTGCCGGCATAAAGCCTACGTTGGCCCCGGTGAGGAACAGCACCAGGCCGATGTATGTATACGCCAGGCCTACACCGATCTTTTTCAGCGTCCGGATGGACAGCCTCAGCGACACCACCTGGAAAACGCCGAACAGCGCCGTGATGGGCAGCAGGGAGACGGCGATCTCCTTCATATAGGTGGGCAGACCGGAGTGGAATAGCGCCCACAGCTCCACGGAATCGGAGATTTCCGGCAGGACGGGGGGCGTGTACGCCGCGTCTCCCGGCCGGAAAATTATCCCCAAAATCATCACCGCCAAAATCGGCCCGATGGAGCACAGGGACACCAGACCGAAGCTGTCATCCGAGGCGTGGCGGTCGTTACGGATGGACGCAATGCCCACGCCCAGGGCCATGATAAAGGGAACGGTCATCGGCCCGGTGGTGACGCCGCCGGAATCGAAGGCCACGGCCAAAAAGTCCCGGGGGACGAACAGGGCCAGGACAAACACCACGGCGTAGAAAAACACCAACATGGGGGCCAGAGGCACACCGAAGAGCATACGCAGCAGGGCTATGACCAGAAAGGCCCCCACTCCCACCGCCACCGCCAGAATCAGCACCATGTTGGGCACGGCGGGCACCTGTCCCGCCAGTACCTGGAGGTCCGGCTCGGAGATGGTGATGAGAAAACCCAGCAGGAAGCCCATGCCGATGATGACCAGCAAGCTCCGGCTGCGGGTGACGGCAGAGCCAACCCGCTCCCCCATAGGGGTCATGCTGGCCTCCGCCCCCAGGGTAAAAAACATTACGCCCACCACGATCATGGCCGCCCCCAACAGGAAGCACAGCAGGATACTGCCTGAAATGGGGGCGATGCTGAAGCACAGCGCCAGCACGATGCCCACGATGGGCAGCACCGCCTTTAGAGCCTCCAGCAGCTTTTCTTTCAGCTTTGGCAAGGAACTGCGCAATCCCCATCCCTCCTTTGCGCCATTTGTTGTATTTTTATTCAAGTATATCATGGTTCTCCCAAAATTGGAACCGGGGGAAGGGAAAATTTCATATTTTTAACAATGTTTCCCGCCCTGCCGCCGGAATAGCCCGTTGATGCGCCAAATTTCTGGAAAAGCTGGGGAAAAATACGAAA
>CATJRT010000169.1 GCA_949742895.1 uncultured Eubacteriales bacterium
CCGTACCGAGCTACATCCACGCCGATGTCCACGCGCTCAGCCCGCTCGATGGTCGGGGCCTTGGCCTCGCTGGCCTTCTCTGCCCACTCCATCGGGATGAAGCTATCAGGCAGGGCCCTTGGGAAGTCTCCAGCTACACGGACCCGGAAAACGTCGCTGTCCTCACCGAACATATCGGTGATCTTGTCAACAAAGTCTTGGTCCACTCTGCTGCTGTCCCGCCCATCCACATGGATGGTGTTGTAGAGTTCGCGGCTCTTGTGGAAGCTGTCATAGAAGAATCCGGTGATCTTCGTGGGATTGCCGCATAGCAGCAGCTTCGCGCCCTCGGTGGACAGAGCGCCCAAAACAGGCTCGAAAATCTCATCTCGGACGCCGGATGCTTCGTCGATGAGGTACAGGACGTGATCTGCATGGAAGCCTTGCAGGGCGTCCGGCTTGGATGCCGTCCGGCCTACTGCAAACCATTCCTCCGGGTGGCCTCTCATGTAGACCTTTTCCTTGGTCCATATCAGCTCCTTGGACAGAGCCGGGTTGGACCTCAGCCATTTGGCGATCTCGGCCCACAGGATGTCCCATAGCTGGTGTTGCGTGGGGGCGGTACATGGTATCTTCGGGTAGGGGCGCGTGGTCAGAAACCAGATTGCAAGCCAGCTCTCCACCGCGCTCTTGCCGATACCGTGGCCGGACCGCACCGAAGTCATGGGGTAACGGGCGACGCTGTTCAGGATGTCCCGCTGGTTCCTGTCCGGCTTGGCAAGGATAATGTCCTCCACAAAGTCCACGGGGTTGTCCGCATAGTACAGGATGGCGTCACTGGTCAGGTTCACTGTTCCGCCTCCTCTCCCATGCTTCGGAGATCACGTCGGCCAGGGTGGACGCGCTTTCCGCGCTGCCCTTCTCCGGGTCACTCTCGCGGACGATCTCCACACGGTTCTCGCGCTCCAGCTTGGTAGCCTCTCTGAGCATCGTCACCATGACCTTCGGGTCGATGTCTCCAGGCTTCATCTCGGCCAGCGCAGCCAGCGCTTTTTCCTGTAATTGCAGGGCTATGGAGATATGGCGCTCGGCCATTTTCTTTTGCTTCTTGACCGCAGCAGCGTGGACCTTCCTCTGGATGTCGGCGTCGTAAGCGGCGGCTCTCTCGACCCAGTGGTATGTCACACTCCAGCGGCCTATCAGTGTCCTACTTTTGTCTAACCGCTGGGCGACCGCTCGGATGCCTCTCTCATCCCCCATTTCCAGGTAGATCGTGAACGCTTCAAACGCCTTGACGCTCTCGCCCTCTTGACGCTCCCACGGGTTGGTATCGCTGCGCTTCGACATTCCGGTCTACCCTCCCTTCGGAGCAGGGGCCGTCACTTAACGGCTATCCACCCGCAGAAATTCAGGCAACGCCAGAACATACCGATCTCGCAAAAGCCCGCCGTCCGCAGCATATCCACGTTCCACTCAGGCTTGAGCGGGGACAGAACATTTTCCAGGCTCCGACGTTTCTCCATGATTTGTGCCTGGGTGTAGCCGTTCTCTCTTTTCATCTCATAGTACATTTGTACCATGAGATCGTCTAGGTTCTCGCTCACGATCTTTTCAACCAGGATGAGCGCTCCGCCAGGGACTAGGCTCTTGTAGATGTCGAAGATCATCTGCTGTCGGTAGGACGTGGGCATGAACTGGAGGGACAGTACCGACAGCACCAGGCTTACAGGGTCCTGGAGAGGAAGATACTCCCACAGGTTCCCGTTCTCCACACTGACGCCGGGCTCTCCGATGAAGCGCTTTTTGCAGGCATCCACCATAGCTGGAGCGTTATCAATCAACAGGAAATCATTTTGGTCCCTGTATTTTTTCACGAACGGTTCTACGGCCAGGCCGGTGCTGCACCCCACATCCACAATCAGGGTGTCAGGCCTGATGTATTGCTCTCCGATCTTGTAGGTGAGTGCCCGCATGGATTTGTAGTCCGGGATGCTCCGCTCCAGCATATTGGCAAAGCAGGCGGCCACATCCTCGTTGAACTCCCATTTATCTCCAGGCTTTATGTTATCCCTCATCGGTGACATCTCCTTTCGGCGGCGGGAGCTTAACGCCCAGCCGATGCTCAAAAGCCTCCCGGGCCCTCTGAGACAGGCCCATGCGGGTCCCGTCCGGGTAGGGGAGTTCAAACTCGAAGTCAAGGGCAGCGGCCAGGGCCTCCAGGTCCAGGACCGGCCTCTCGACCTCCACGTACCAGAATTTGTCGATCAGCTCCAGGCGGCGGACCTTCTCGAAGCAGGGGGCGAAGATTTCACGCATTTCCTCCTCGGTGTGGCCCTTTTGGACCTTCGGGTGGTTCCCGATGTCTCCCATGATGGTGTTGGGCTCATAGTCCAGGTCGAAGGTCAAGGTTTTCTCTGCTGTGATGTACTTCTTCTTGGTGTTGATGAACTGCGGGGCCTTGTTCGACTGGCACCAGCAGACGGTCATACCACTTGGATAGCACAGGGCCGCCGCGATCACGGCGATCTGCTTCCGGTCCTCCATGAAGGGGACACTGTTGAAGACGCTGGAGATGAAGACGGACGTATACCTCCGCCCGATCTCGACCTCCTCAAGGAAGCGCCAGGCGATTTCCAGGCTCTTTTCCTTGTGGATTTTCTCGCCCACGGTCACGAAGTATGGCTCGAAAGCGGAGACTTCTACTCCCGCCTTCCGCAAGGTCCGGGTATTGTTCAGCTTTCCGGCACCAAAGTCCACAACACAGCTCCCATAGTGGCGCTTCCATGTCTCCAGAGCTGCGCCCTCCAGGATGCAGAAGTCCCGACCACGGTTTTTCGGAAACACGCCCTTGAAGAAGCCGTCGCCCAGGGCGGCGTTTCCGGCCTCATCCGTCTCCCGGGTGTTCCTCTCCCGCATAAAGCTGTTGTAGCGAAGGTCGTCGGCGTAGGTGCTTTTCATGTCGAAGTCCATGGACAGCAGGTTGAGCATGGCGGAGGCAAATTCCTCCTGGGCCTTGCTGATCTGCACACAGGGGACCACTTTCCGCTTGGCCTCCGCTGCTGCTTGCAGGCGGCCTATCCCGTTGATGACGTTCCCGTCCTCTCCGATGACGATGGGCATGAAGCAGCGGATTCGCCGCTCCAGGGATTTCGCAAGCTGCTTTGTGTGGGTGTCGAAGCCCCGGTGGTTCACCTTCGCCAGCTTCACCGTGTCCATGCGGCGCAGGGCGTTGACACAGGGGAAGGATTCCGGGCTGTTGGGCTCGATGTCCGGCAGGGCGCCGGTCATGGCCTCGATGTCCATGTCATACAGGCGGCGCTTGATCTTCGCACAGGTGTCTTGCTTCTGGAGATCATTCGTGGCCCGGTTGAACAGGACGTTGACGGCCTTCCGCTCTCCCAGCTCCTTCCCGCTGACGTACTCTACCGGGATTTGGGTGAAGCCCATCCGGGTGGCGACGGTGTGGCGCTGGTGGCCGCTCAGGATTTCCCCGTCCTCATCCGCATAGATGGGGAGCAGGAAGCCCAGCTTGCGGAGCGACATCTCCGTGAGGGCCAGGCGCTTTTCATCGTTCCGGCGGGGGTTATACTCGGACGCCTTCACGGCGTCGATGGGGACCAGTTTAATCATTTTCAAGAAGCCTCCGTTTCATTTCTGCGGCAATCTCCTTCTCATCGAAGATCCCGCTATCCCGGATTTCCTCCAGTAGGCGCTTGTACCTGAATACCTCGATCTTGAAACTCAGATGTCCGATGCGGATGATCGTTGTGTTGAAGGCAGGTTCCTCATCGCCCCCACCCTCTGCATCGGTGTCCTCGGGCTCCCCGTCTTCCTCGGCGTCGGGGTCTTCGCCGTCATAGGGTCCGTCTTCCTCCGGGGGCCAGTCCTCATCGTCCGGGTCCCGGGTGTTCTCCAGGCGGCGGTACACAGCCAGCTCATCCGGGTCAAAGCCGGTTTCAAACTGGACCACATCGTCATCCCGGAGCAGGTCGCCCAGCTTGTCGGTGTCCCAGCGGCCCTCAATGCGGTTCAGAGCCAGGCAGAGTTTCATCTCCTTGCTCTCATCCGGCTGGTCGATCACAGAACAAAGGACCTCTTTGACGCCCATGTCCCGGAGAACGCTGAGGCGCTGGTTTCCACCGATGCAGCGCATATTGTGGATGTTCACCACGGGGGGCTCGACCATGCCGTGGTCCTCCAGGCTCTTGCGGAGGCGCTTGTACTCCTCGGTGCCGGGCTCGATGTCCTCCCGGGGATTGTAGGGGGCCGGGATGATCTCCGCCAGCTTGAGGGTTTCAAACCTAGTTTCAAATTTCATCGAAAAGCCTCCTTTTCAGCTCATCGCACACAAGGGCCTGCGTGAAGCCTACCTTCTCCCGGACGTCTGCCATCAGGTCCTCAAATTCCGCCTCGGACAGGGTGAACTTGAAGTCACCCACCTGACATTTGATGCCGTCGGTGTCGTCCCCCTTCTTTCCCTTGCTTGGGGGCTCCTCATCGCCGTCCTCCAGCTCTCCCCGGATGTCTCCCAGGAGATCGTCGATGTCTTGCTCTGTGAAGCCGGTCGCCAAGAGGTTTTCCCCGTCCTCGGTGAGCTGCTGGAGGATGTCGGCCAGTTGTCCGTAGTCCCATTCGCCGTCCAGCTTGTTCAGGGCGATGCACAGGGCCTTGGCCTGACCCTCATCCAGGTCCACCACCACGGCATTTGTCTCTGTCTCCCCGGCGGCCAGCAGCACAGATAACCGCTGGTGCCCACCGATCAGGCAGTTGTCCCGCAGGTTCACGATCAAGGGCAACACCAGACCACTTTCGGCGATGCTCGCGTCCAGGGCCTTGTACTCTTGGTCTTTCTCGGTTAGTTGCACTCGGGGGTTGTACGGGGCGGGCTTGATGTCCGCCAGCTTTACCACTCTTGTCTCCACGCTTTTACTCCTTCCTGAAAAATGGGCATAAAAAAGCGGGGCGCACTCGGCGTCCCGCTCTCTGCTGGATTTAGAATAAGCTGCATTGGGTACAGACCGGCTCCATGGGGAGCGCGGGCCTGCGGCCTCTCATAAACACGTCGTAGGGCTGGGCCTCGATGCCGTACCGGCGGTACATGGTCCGGGTCTTCGGATTGCTCTCGACTGCATAGTAGAGGGCCCCGTCCGTCCCATGCCGGGGGAAGACAAACCGGCGGAGAGCGCTCTCCTTGAAGACAGGGGGCTCGCCGTCGATGTCGTTGAAATACCACTCATTCGGCTGCCAGCCGGTCTTCCGGCGAATGTTCTCCATCGTCTGCCGCATCTGGTGGTCCGGTCGGGCGGTGATGATGATGACGTGATCGTCCCGGATGGCTTCAATGAGATCGGCGCGGTACTCCTCTGCCTCCATGCGGCGGGTGAAGGGCCGCAGGTAACGGGTATCCATCTGGTTCCCCACAAGGGTGTAATTCAGGTCCAACAGACAAATCCTTTCCATGGTAATGTCTCCTTTTTGGTTAGTTATTCTGCACTATAATTATACCACTTTTTTGTGTTGTTGTCACAGGTTTTTGCAAAAAAGCGCAGGCTTTTACAACGAAAAGCGGCCTTGCGCTCACCGTGCAAGACCGTCCCTGGAAAGCGGGATTTGCCTGTCCCTAATAATCCTATTATGGAGTATTATAACACAGGTAAATTGCACAAGTCTATTGCACGTTTTTTGCACCGGTAAATTGCAAATTCAGTTTACAGCTTTTGCTCCGTAAAGCCACACAGAAAGGCGTTGCACCAGCCTTTTCCGGTTCCGCCAGACGGTAGAAGTATCACAGTGAATGGCCTCCGCGATTTCCTCATCCGTCAACCCCTCAATGTACCGGCCGGTGACGGTCTTAACGTATTCATCGTCCGCGATGATGGACAGAGCCTTTTCCATGCGCTCGATCTCATACTCATCTGCGGCGATGGTGGCCTCCATGTCCGTGACCACCGCTTCCAGGATTTCTTCCGGGGTCAGGCGGACGCTGCTTTTCCCAAAGCGGGTGATGCTCTTACTCCGGCTTCGGGGGCCATAGGTCTTGATCTCATCCAAGCGTTCCCGGTCATCCTCTAGCTTTTGGCGGAGGGTGGGCAACGCGTAGAGCCTCCGCTCAGTGTCCTTGAATGCGTTCCGACTGGAACGCTCCGCAGAAAGACGCCCGGCCTCCAGACCGGCATCGACCGCCTTCTTGATAATCTCCTCGACGCTGGGGTTTTTCTTACTCACTGATATTTCGCCTCCCTTGTGATGTTATAGCTCTCGGGGGCCATTTCCCCACAAGGGAGGCCGCCCATTATCATCTTCTACGGATAAACGGATAGTGGACGCCTAGCCAGATCGGGGGCTGGGCGTTCCCGATGACAGAAAACCACATCCGCCCAGTGAACAGCAGCTTGATTCTCTCCCACAGGGTCAGCCTCCAGCAGGAAATGACCTGCCCCTCGCCCACAAAGGTGGGCAGGCTCCCCACCTTGTCCTCCATGCCCGGCGGTGGGAGGAAGGTGTGGTTTTGCTCTCGGAAGGGTACAGGGGTCATGGTTCATCCCTCCCCATGATGGCGTCCAGCAGACGGCGCCAGAATCCCCGCTTCGGAGGGGCCGGGGCCCAGTCGGCGTCCTTGACCTCCAGGGCGTCCGCCTTCTCCTCCATGGAAAGAACTCTAAATTCCAGGGCGTGTACCCGCCCGTTC
>CATJRT010000170.1 GCA_949742895.1 uncultured Eubacteriales bacterium
AAAAAGCTTTTCAGCTCTTCCCATTCTTTCGTTAGCTTTTCCATGCTGCCAGTATACCATATTTTTCTTCCGTTGTCATTATTATTTTAACGCTTATGGTCGCTGACCCCCAAAACATCCCCCAGCGCTTTTTGGGACACTTTTTTTCTGTCCGCAGTTCGCGGAGAACTTCACTGAAATCCCGCATAATGCCCCCCTTGACAAGGATTTAAATTTCCTGTTCGATTTGGAGGAATACGAATGATGAATGAAATTATGACCGAGCTTTATACATTTGCCACTGATAAAAGTTCTGTTACACCTGAAGATCCAGGCCTTGGTGATCGCTAAAATGGCAATTCTAAATGAATTAGAACAGCAAGCAGGAAAAGATGCCACAATTCTGTTAGATGTATATACAGCACTGGACGGCGAACGCCAAGAACTGCGGGAACAAATGGTCTTTCAATCAGCATTAGAGTTGGGAATGGAACTGGGCAAGCTGAGAGTCAAATCATGACCGGATTTTGGATCCACTCCAGTCCGCAGGCCCCAGGGGCTTCCCGGCAAAGTTGGTACAGGGCGGTACACTGGGCCTCCAGCTCCAGCAGGGGGAGGCCCCGGCCATGCGCGGGCTTGGTGATGATGGGCAGGCCAGTACAGCGCTTCATCTCCCGCAGCACCTCCCGACCCTGCTCGTTGAAGCCCAGCACCCGCAGGTAAGGCGGCGCGGCGGGTCTGTCCTCTGTCCGCAGCCCCAGGAACGCCCACAGCGCCAGCCGCCGGATGCGGGCATGGGCGTACCGCTTGGTCTTGGCCAGGTCATAGAACTCCTCCAGCGTCCGGCCCTGCCGCGCCGCACGAACCAGCCGCTGGGGCAGGCCCTCCCATTCACCCGAGTCGGGCAGGGCGGCCCAGTCCGCCGCCCGCATCGTCCGCAGGCGGACCAGCACTGCCCGTTCGCAGTGCTTCAGACTTGCCGGATTCCCTGCGGACGGCTCTCCCATCAAAATCTGCTCCCGCAGAAAGGAGGCGGAGGGGTAGTTTGGATGATCCCCCCCGTCGTGGGCTGCGCCCGCCCGCCGGACGGTGATGGGCCGGATGGCGCTGCCCATGGCGTTCAAAGCCCGGATATACTCAATGCCCAGGTTATTGTTGGGCTGGGACAGCAGGCCTGACAGTTCTTTCCCCAACATGCCCCGCACCACCCCCTGCCGGCAGGCGGCGAAGGGCATCCCCTCATCCAAAAAGCGGCGCAGTCCGGCTTGATAGATCTCGCTGTTCAGACAGACGGCCACCTGCCGAAGCCGGTTCACATCGCCGCACTCGCTGCCGAAGGACAAGTGCGTCACCACCCCGGCAGCGGCCAAGATGCCCACCGCCCCCCGGGCGAAGCCTTCAGCCGAGGACACAGCGTACACCGTGGGCAGCTCCAGCACCAGGTCGGCGCCGCCTTCCAGGGCGGCACGGGTGCGGCGCCATTTATCGAAAACGGCGCACTCTCCCCGCTGGACGAAATTGCCGCTCATCACCGCGGCCACCGCGCATTCCCCCAGCCACCGCCGGGTCTCATCGATGTGGTAGGCGTGACCGGCGTGGAATGGATTGTATTCCGCTACAACGCCCGCAACCTTCACCCAGCTCCCTCCTTACATTTTTTGTGAAAACTGCAAAATATACTTGCGGCGGACCGCCTTGCGTAGTATAATATGTCCGTTGAAAACATTTGGCCTGTCCCGCCGGCTCCGGTCATCCCCCATTATAATACACCGGGGCGGACAAAGTAAATACTGACTTCTCCCCAAGATGGATTTCCATGTCTGAAGTATATTGTATAATGCAAGGAGTGTGTAACATGAAAGTACTCGTAATCAACGCCGGGAGTTCGTCCCTGAAATACCAACTGCTGGACACCGATACCCAGACTGTGCTGGCTAAGGGTCTGTGCGAGCGCATCGGTATCGACGGCAAATTCACCTACAAGGCCCCCGGCAAGACCACCATCGACGCAGTGGACGTGGCCATGCCCACCCATTCCGAGGGCATCAAGGCCGTGCTGGACGCGCTGGTGGATCCCGCTAACGGCGTGATCTCCTCCATGAGCGAGATCGACGCGGTGGGCCATCGGGTGGTACATGGCGGCGAGACCTTCGCCTGCTCCGTCAAGATCGACGGCAAGGTGATGGCCGCTTTGGAGGAGAACATCCCCTTGGCCCCCCTG
>CATJRT010000171.1 GCA_949742895.1 uncultured Eubacteriales bacterium
GCGGTACAGGGGGAGCCATTCGCTGCCCCGCTTCTTCATCACGTTCTCCAGGTATTCCTTCCAGCACAGCTTGTCCTTGTCCTCGTCCTTTACCACCGCGCCCTGCAGTCCGGCGGCCAGGTCCCCGGCGGTGATGCGCCCGTCCCCGAAGCTGCCTGCCAGCGCCATGGAATTGCACAGCAGGGAGATGGCCTCGGCGGTGGAAAGAACCCCGGAGGTGGTTTTCAGCTTCTGCTTGCCGTCCAGGGTCGCGCCGGAGCGCAGCTCCCGGAAGATGGTGACCACCTGCTCCACCGTGTCCATATCGGGCTGGTTGGCGTTCAGGTCCAGGCCGCTGGACAGCTGCTCCACACGGGTGCGCACGATGTCCAGCTCGGTGGCCATATCCGACGGGGTGGGCAGAACCACGATGTTGAAGCGCCGCTTCAGCGCCGCCGACATATCGTTGACGCCCTTGTCACGGGTGTTGGCGGTGGCGATGACGGAGAAGCCCTTGGCGGCGGGAACCTCCAGCCCCAGCTCGGGTACGGAGAGCCGCTTTTCCGAGAGGATGGAGATGAGTGCATCCTGCACCTCGCTGGCGCAACGGGAGATCTCCTCTACGCGGGAGATGGAGCCGTCCTCCAGGCAGCGGTAGATGGGGCTTTTCACCATGGCCTCGGGGCACGGCCCCTTGGCGATGAGCATGGCGTAGTTCCAGGAATATCTGATCTGCTCCTCGGTGGTGCCCGCTGTGCCCTGGATGACCCGCGTGGAGTCCCCGTTGACGGCGGCGGCCAGATGCTCGCTGAGCCAGGACTTGGCGGTGCCCGGTTCACCAATCAGCAACAAGGCACGGTCCGTCACCAGCGTGGCGATGGCGATCTCCACCAGCCGTTTATTGCCCATGTATTTGGGGGCAATGTCCACCCCTTTTACCTTTACGCCCCCGGTGATGTAGGTGAGCACCGAGCGGGGGGACATCTTCCATCCGGTGGGGATGGGGTCGGTCTCCGCCGAGATCAGTGCGTCCAGCTCCCGCTGGTAAAGCTCCTCCGCCGGGAGACGCTGTACGTTTTTGTCTGCCATATTGTTTCCCTCCATTTACGGCCGCATTTTATTCCACTCGTCCCAATCGGGGAACGGTCTGCCCGCCCGGAGCTGTTCTATTGTCCAGGGGAGCGCCAGCTCCGCCATAGCCTGCTCGCGGCCCGCCGGCCGGATCCATTTTGCGTCCAGTATCTCCTGGCACAGCTCCGCCACCTCGCCGTCGGGCAGGACCTTGTGTGCCTCCTTGAGCAGATCCCAGACATAATAAATGTATACGGGCTTGCCCTTCTTCATGGATTCGCCTACCACCCCCTTGGGGCTGCCGCCGAATTGCAGCAGGTAGCGGCTGTAGCTGTTCCAGCTCCCGGTTTCCATCATACGCCTGTGCAGGTAGGGAATGATCTGGGTGCACTGCTCCGGGTCGTTAGGGTTGGCCAGCTCCGCCAGGGCTTTGTCGAACCCGTCCACCTCATCCACGCCGCCGAAGGGGTGGTAACGCCCCATGGCGGGCTTGCAGGCCACGCGGACCAGACGGCCGATCCACCGGGAATCCAGGGGCTCCGCGATGGCCTGCCCCCGGACAATGACATGGCAGTTCTGCATATGGTTCCAATACACCTCGCCCAGCGCCCGAAGCAGGATGTTGTTCAGCGTTTCCTTTTTCTCACCGTCCAGCAGTGGCTTAATGGTCAGGAGATAGGGGGAGTACTTTTCATAGACCTCCGCCGCAGGCAGGGAGAGCAGCGCGGCATGAAAGCTGGTGAGCAAGTAGCGGGTTATCTCAGGCCGGCGGTCGAACAGGGTCAGGCAGTAGTCCCGCAGGGGGCCGGGACCGGTTTGCTGCATGACCTCCCGCTGGGTGTCTGTCAGCCGGACTCCCACGAAAACAGGAGCTTCTTTCTCGGTTTTGAGCCTGTCGATGTCCTCCATACGGCGGTCTGCCCACCGCCAGAATTGCAGCATGGCCGGAGAAGTCTTTTTCCCGATAGCGCAGGTCCACTGGGTAAAGTCCGCGTTGTCCTTTGCCGGGACGGCGTTGCCGCCGGAGAGCATTTTGTCCACCCGTGCCCACAGTCCGGCGGCCACCAGCTCCGCAGCCCAGTCCGTATCGTTGTCCCGCAGAAATTTTACCGACTCGCTGTGGGTCTGCAGTTCAATGGACCAGAATTTCCGGACCTCCTCGCCGTCCAGCTTTGACAGGGCTTCCAGCGCCGCGTCCCGGTTGGCCCCCCGCTCTGACTTGGCTAAATCCAGCAGCATCCCGGCGTTGGCCTGATCCCCACCCAGGGCGGTGATAACGGCGGTGCGTACGTCCTTTTTCGATTCGGGCAGCACCTCCCGCAGCCATGGCGTGGCCTGTTCGCCCTCTATGGCGGCGATGACCTCCACCCGGCGGGCCATCTCTTTCTTCCCGGTGGGATCGAAGCCCTCCTTCAGCGCGGGCGCCACAGCCGGCCCCAGCTGTTTCAGCAGCTTGGCGTTCAGGTCAGCGATCTCACCGTAGCCGTCCCCCAACCCCGCCACTACAGCAGGCAGCACCCGGTAGTCCTCAAAGAATTCTGGATGGTTCTCCCAGGCGGACTGGATAATCTCCATCCGCCCGCCGCCGGTGGTAGTGAGGGCGGTGAGCAGGGGGTTAATCTGCCCATAGGAAATCTGACGGTAGACGCCGTTGCCCCGGGGCAGGGGGACTAACTCCCCCTCGATGCCGGTGCGTCCCTGGGTGTACGCCACCGCGTCCACCAGGGCCAGCAGGTCCAGCAGCAGGCCCGAGCGCTGTTCCTGGGGTGCGGCCAGCAGCTTGCCAAGGCCCGCGTCAATCCTTCCAAACACGGGGCTTGCCGCAGCCAGGGGCTTGAAGCTCTCTGCGGCACGGGTCAAGCGGAAGTCCTCGGATAGCAGGCCGGTTCCGGCAATGGCGGCCTGCTCCAGCCGGGCCTTTACGTCATAAAGAGGCTGTAAGTTCATGGAAAATCAAACCTCCCTCAATATTGCAGGCGGATGATGTCATCCGGCGTAACCACGCTGTAGGGGTGCAGGCAGATGGATTTGTCCATCTCGTCGTAAAACATCAGGCCAAACAGGGCGCTGCCCGCCGGTATTTCGCCGGGCAGCATGGTCAGGCGGGCGGCAGAGGCATGGTCTGGGCCGTCCTCTGCCCGGTCCCGGAGGACAACGCGGCCTCCGTCCGGGTCCTCCAGCGCCAACGTCCCATCCGCCGTCCCCAGCAGTCCAATGGGGACCAGCACCGCCAGAAATTTGGGTAGCAGGGTGTTTTTGATCTGGCTCTTGGTCAGCTTCACCGCTGCCGCCAGATCGGGCTGGGCCAGGGCGGGAAGTGTGGTGCGTTCCTGGGCTGTCAGGGGGCGGGAGGCGGCGCTCTCCCAGCGTATGCGGCAGTTATATTCGCCGGGGTATGTATAAAGGGTGGGTATCTCCAGCAGCTCGAACCGGCTGTCCTCCCCCTTCACATATTTCAGCGCCTTCATGGGGCGCAGGTTCAAGGTCTGGTCGATGCGCCCGCTGTTCAGGTCCAGCCACCAGCCCCGCTCCACGTACTCCTTCCGGCTCTCGTCGTAGGATACGTCGAAGGCAAGCTGGACCAGGCGTACCTGCTCCCGGTAGGCCCCCAGGTTGTGCAGATCTTCCAGCTTCCACACGCCGCCCAGCGCCGCGAACAGAATGGTGTCCTCAGCGGAAAAGCTGCCGCTGTCCAGCTTTTCCTGGAGGAAAGTCCGGGACTTTTTCAGAGTGGAGCGCAGCGCCACCAGCTCCCGCAGGGCCTCGACGTAGCCCTGTTCTGCTTGGGCCGGGTTCTTTTGGATGGTTCGCACCGTTAGGGCAATGCGGGAAAAGGCGGCCTGGGGGCCGGTGAGGTAGTAGCTGCCCAGGTTCTTTGCCAGCTTGTCGTAGGTCTGGGCGGAACTGCCCGCCAGCGTACCGATCCCGGCGGAAAGCAGGTCGTCCACCATCTGTTCCGCCATATCCAGCCCCTCCAGTTGCTTGGCCAGCTTCTTCTTTTGGGCGGCGGCGTTGGGCTTTTTGGGCTTGGGGGGCGCGTCTGCGTCCACCTCCTTTTTGGCTGTGCGGGCGGCCTGCTTGGCCCGTTTTTCCGCGATGTCCTGGGGCATGTCCGCCGTCTCAAAGGGTTTTGCCGCCAGCAGCTCGAACATCAGCCCCAGGGCGTGCTTGCAGGGAAACTGCCGGCTGGGGCAGGAACAGCGGCAGGTGGGCGCGTCCCGATTGGTAAAGTCGATGGACACCCGGTAGGGGGTCTTGCCGCTGCCCGCGCACTCGGCCCAGTAGAGGGTATTGTCCGCCGTTCTGTGCAGAGCGGAGAAGCTCCCTTTTTTGGACAGCTTCCGGCCGTTTTCAGCCGCCGCTGGGTTGGGAGCTTGCAGCAAAATGAATTGTTCCGTCAGTTCCATATGGACTTGCTCCTCCTTTGCCTGCCAGTCCGGCAGGCGGTATCAAAATAAAGGCCGCTGCGCGGCTATTTTTGATATTGTACCACACCGGCATAGGGATTTCAATTCTGCTGCCGGTATTTTATTGATTTGCTGCGGCTGAAATGCTATACTTTTAAGGAAGCGTTGAATTAAATGCGTCTACGGCATCTTGCGGAAATTTTGTGGCACAATTTTATTGCAATTTCTTGAAATAAACAAATTATTCCTGCAAAATCGCGTTGCATTCTGCCGCAAAGTTTTTCCGCAATCTGCTCTTGCCGATTGAATCAGTCCTTCTTTAAGCGACGGAGAAAGGAGGGGAGGAGCGTGGACCGCGACTTGACAAGGGGGCCAGTGATGGCGTCCATGCTTCGCTTTGCCGTCCCCATGATTTTGGGCGATCTGCTCCAGCAGTGCTATAACGTGGCGGATACCCTGATTGTAGGCAAATATCTGGGCCAGTATGCCCTGGCGGCGGTGGGGTCCTCCTTTACCCTGATGACCTTCCTCACCTCTATTCTGCTGGGACTGTGCATGGGCAGCGGAGCAGTGTTTTCCATCCGCTTTGGCCAGCGCGACCAGGACGGCCTGCGGGAAAACGCTCACGCAGCCTTTGCGCTCGTCGCAGCGCTCACTGTGGCCCTTAATGTGCTGGCGTTCCTTTGCCTGGACTGGGTTCAGGCTTTCCTTCAGGTGCCGGTGGAGGTCTGGCCCATGATGCAGGAGTACCTTGCCGTTATCTTCTGCGGTATTGCCGCGACCTTCCTGTACAATTATTTTGCCTCATACCTCCGGGCGGTGGGCGATTCGGTGACGCCGCTAATATTCCTGGCGGTGTCTGCGCTGCTGAACATCGCGCTGGATTTGTGGTTTGTGCTGGGGCTGGGCTGGGGCGTATCCGGGGCGGCGCAGGCCACCGTCGCCGCCCAGTACGTTTCCGGAGCTGGCATCCTGCTCTACACGCTGGTCCGGCATCCCCAGCTCCGCCCAGGGCGAGGGCAGTCTCGCCTGCGGTGGGGAAGGGTGCGGGAGATCGCCGGGTCCTCCATTCTCACCTGTATACAGCAGTCGGTGATGAACCTGGGTATACTCATGGTGCAGGGGCTGGTGAACAGCTTTGGCCCTACAGTGATGGCGGCCTTCGCTGCGGCGGTGAAGATCGATGCCTTTGCCTATATGCCGGTGCAGGATTTCTGCAACGCCTTTTCTACCTTTATTGCGCAGAACTACGGTGCGAAGGAGGAGGGGCGTATCCGCACCGGGCTGCGGTGCGCGGTGCGGGCGTCCGCCGTGTTCTGCGTTGCCGTCTCCGCGCTGGTGTGCCTGTTTGCGCCCGCTCTGATGGGGCTGTTTGTGGAGGCCGGGGATGTGGAGACCGTGGCGGAGGGGGTGCGCTACCTGCGCATCGAGGGGGCGTTTTACTGCGGCATCGGTTGTCTGTTCCTGCTGTACGGCCTGTACCGGGCGCTGGGCAGGCCGGAAATGTCGGTGGTACTGACGATAGTTTCCCTCGGCTCCCGGGTGGCTCTGGCCTACGCGTTGTCCGCCATTCCCGCTGTGGGCGTGACAGGTATCTGGTGGTCGGTGCCCATTGGCTGGGCGCTGGCGGATGCTGCCGGACTGGGATATTATGCTCTTCGGCGGGAAAAGCTGTTGAGCTGGCCCGGCGGCGTTCAGTGAGCTGTCTGCGGTACGGCGGCTTAACGGTTTGAACGGAAAAAACAGGCGCACCGCCCGGTTTTGGGGCGGTGCGCCTGTTATTCTGCGGAATCTATATTGCGCTCAGTCAGCGAACAGTGGAGTGGATAGGTAGCGGTCGCCAGTGTCGGGCAGGAGGACCACGATGGTCTTTCCCTTGTTTTCGGGGTGTTTGGCAAGCTGTACCGCTGCCCACACCGCCGCGCCGGAGGAAATGCCTACCAGCACGCCCTCTGTCCGGCCCACCTGCCTGCCTGCAGCAAAGGCGTCCTCATTTTCCACAGCGATGACCTCGTCATAGATGCTGGTGTTCAGCACGCCAGGGACAAAGCCCGCGCCGATGCCTTGAATTTTGTGGGCACCGGGGGTGCCCTTGCTCAGCACAGGGGAGGAGGAAGGCTCCACTGCAACCACCCTGATGTTGGGGTTTTGGCCTTTCAGGTATTCGCCCACGCCGGTGATGGTGCCGCCGGTGCCCACACCAGCTACGAAAATGTCCACCTGCCCGCCGGTGTCCGCCCAGATTTCCGGGCCTGTGGTGGCGCGATGGGCGGCAGGGTTGGCGGGGTTGACAAACTGGCCGGGGATGAAGCTGCCGGGCAGCTCCTTTGCCAACTCGTCCGCTTTGGCAATAGCTCCGTTCATGCCCTTAGCCCCCTCGGTAAGCACCAGCTCTGCGCCATAGGCCTTCATGATCTGGCGGCGTTCGACGCTCATGGTTTCAGGCATGACGATGATGATGCGGTAGCCCCGTGCGGCGGCCACGCTGGCCAGACCGATGCCGGTGTTGCCGGAGGTGGGTTCAATAATGACTGAGCCTGGCTTCAGCAGACCTTTTTCCTCGGCGTCGTCGATCATGGCCTTGGCGATGCGGTCCTTTGCACTGCCTGCGGGGTTGAAGTACTCCAGCTTGGCCAGGATGCGGGCCTGGAGGCCCTCAGCCTGCTCGATGTGGGTCAGCTCCAGCAGCGGGGTGTTGCCGGTAAGCTGGTCGGCGGATGTGTAAATATTGCCCATGATCGGTCCCTCCTGATATTGAAATAAGTGGAATTTACGCGGCAGGCGTCCCGGCAGGTCAATAAATTTCAGCCGCACAATACCAATTTACTTGATGGGTTTATATGGATTATATGGGATTGTTGTGCATTTGTCAATGGTCATCCTGAAAAAACTGCATTGAATTCCTATCAACCGTGTTGTATAATAGGTTTTATTGAGAAGGGAGAACCGTTCAATGCTGATTTCCACAAAGGGTAGGTATGCGCTGCGGATTATGATTGATCTGGCTGAGCACCAGGGGGAAGGGTTTATTCCCTTGAAGGTGATTGCTGAACGCCAGGAGATTTCAGAAAAGTATTTAGAGAGTATCATCAAGCGGCTGGTGAAGGCGCAGTTCCTCAGCGGCGTGCGGGGCAAGGGCGGAGGCTATCAGCTGACAAAGGTGCCGGACCAGTATACAGTGGGCGCGGTCCTGCGGCTGACGGAGGAATCGTTGGCGCCTGTGGCCTGCCTTGGGCAGGGTGCCGCCGCCTGCCCAAGAGCGGCTGTGTGCCATACCCTGCCGCTCTGGCAGGGGCTGAATGACGTGATTAACGACTATCTTGACTGTGTAACCGTTGCAGACCTGATGCGGCGAGGGGAACCCGGAGGTGATTATGTGATTTGAGGTGGGCCCGCCATGGGGGCGTCTAAGCGATGGTACAGCCTTTGCGCAAGGAGGGCTGGAATGGCCTCTGTGGACAGGAAATGAACCGGCGGCATCCAGAAGGACGCCGCCGGTTTTTCACATCAGCTTGACGGTGAAGTAGACCGCCTGTCCGAACAGCCAGGCCAACAGCACGCACAACAGGTAGAACGCCGCTGTTTCGCCCAGCAGGAAGGCCAAGAGCATGGCCGCCGCCGTCAGGGCGCAAGTGAGGTAGATAGCGTTATACATATTGCCGTCCGGCATGAGACGCAGAGAACCCAGCTTGCCGCCGGTTTTGTGCAGCCTCCAGGCCAGTGCGGCCGCAGCCGCCAGCAGCACCCAGCCGGCAATGAAGCAGAGGGTGAGCAGGGTGGGATGGGTGGAATAGTACTCCCGGAACAGCCACAGGACGACGATGCCGCCGCCGGTGAGGGCCGTGTTGACAAAAAACACCCGCTGATAGAGGAAAAAGACCAAGATGAGCACCGCTGCTGCTCCGGGCAGGATCATCAGGATGGTGATGCCCAGGTCATACAGGTGGTAGGCCAGCACCGAGATGATCCACAGCACCGCCGACGCTCCGGTGAGGGCCGCAGGGAGCAGCCAGCTCTGATTGCTGCGGACGCGGGCCGCCAGCCAGGCGATACCTGCCGCCATGAGCGCGATGCCCGCAAACTGGAACACCTGGAAAAAGGTGCGCAGGGCGAGAACCGGGCCGACATCCAGCCAAAAGTCCACATAGATCCGTTTAATCAGGAGAATGATCAGCTCAACGGCCACTGCACCGGCAAGCCACAGCAGCATCCGGTTGAATGCGGCGTCCTCTTCCCGCTGCCGCCGGTTTTTTCCTTTCTCCGCCATATTTCATCATTCCTTTGTTTTCTATATATCAGACGTGAACAGTCGGACCATGCCGCTGCAAAAGCGAATACTCCGGTAAATCAGGGCGTTTTTCGCACAAGCCCGTTTAGTATACCAGAATTTGCCCCACATTGCAACAACAAAAAATACACAGGATACTCCCTTTTCCTTTGCCCGGAAATCTGATAAAATATACCTGCCGGACAGACAACGGCAAATAAGAACCTGTATTTACAGCCGAAAATGTCGGATGGGCGAGGGATTTTTCTGCCGGATGAGGCAAGCTTTTGCAGGAATACTTTGTGTATTGCAGGATAAAGTTAGCGAGGCATGGCAGGCAAAGACCCGCGCAGGCGGTCGTTTGAGGTTGCGTATCCAGGTTCTGAACCGATGACGCCGCTTCCATCTCCTGGGCGGGACGGAAGCGGCGCGGAACATTCTGAGAGGAGCGGTAGATATGACCGACCAAGCGTTGATTGACCTGGCCTTTTCTATGCTGGAGCACTCTTATGCGCCCTATTCCCATTTCCCTGTGGGGGCGGCCCTGCTGTGCGGGGACGGAACGGTATTCACCGGATGCAATGTGGAAAACGCTGCCTATGGTTCCACCATTTGCGCCGAGCGTACGGCGCTGGTAAAGGCGGTGAGCGAGGGCCACAGGGGCGGCTTTGCGCGGATTGCCATCGCGGGCCGGGGGGAGGACTACTGCTGGCCCTGCGGTGCCTGCCGCCAGATGCTCTATGAATTTGCCCCGGACCTTACCGTGCTGTGCGCCCGGGGGGACGGGCAGTACATAGGCCTTTCGCTCAGGGAGCTGATGCCCCACGGGTTTGGCCCCGCTGCGCTGGGGACGGACTAATTGCACCTGCTGCCCGCGTCCTCGTACATCCGGCGGTAAGCCGTCTCGCGGCCCCGGGCAAAGGCGCGCTCAAGCTGCCGCGCCGTGTACGGGTCCCGCAGCCGTGCGGTGAGCAGGGGGGAGAAGCGCTTGCCCTCCAGTTCCATCGCAGCCTGTACGGCCTGGTCGAAGGTCATTTCCATGCCGATGTGGATCTGGGCGCTGTGGGTTGCGCTTTCCAGCCAGTTCACCAGCCCGATGACGTCCACCATCTGCCGGCTGGAGCACTCCAGCCGCTTATAGGTGCCGGGATAGCCGTGAGAGCCGTCGTACCAGGTGTGGTGGCCTTCCGCTGCGGTCGCATACCGGCAGGTGGAGGGACAGGAGAACAGCAGGGCTGACCCGATGGTGGTGTGCAGGTGGGCGGTTTTATATTCTTCTTCGAACCACTGGCGCACGGTCCGGGCGTATAGCTCGATAAAGTTGATTTTCCCAGCGTCATGGAACAAACCGCACCCCATGGCGTAGTCCAGCGTTTCCCTCCGTTTTTCCAGCGGATCCTCTATGTAGCAGAGAAATTCGATGTCGTCAAAAAAGTCCGGCTCTTCGTCCAGGATGATACCGCACAGGGTCTGGGCTGCCTCGCCCACCATCTGGGAGTGGATGTATATCTGAGGGGCCGAGCGTAGCAGGAGCTTGATGAGAAATTCCCCATAGGGGATGCCGTTTCCGGTCTCCACATAGGTGTGAGAGAGCTTGCGCAGGGCCTGGAACAGGGCGGTATTGCCGTCCGGAGACAGCGGGAACGCGTTTGCATAGTGCAGGATATTTTGATACAGGCAGTCCACATATTCCGTCCGGCCCAGCAGGCGTTCGGGATACTGCCGCAGGAACTGGCAGTAAAAGGCGGGCAGGGTGACCATGTTGTAAATGCCGTCGGAGGAATAATCCTCAGGGCTGGCGTGGTCCATCAGCTGTTCCATTTCGGAAAGCAGGTAGTCCAGGTCGTGGATGCCGCAGTAGTACTCGATGGCATAGTAGGGAAAGACCCACCGGCTGGATACAGGCCGCTGGTGTGCGTCCGCGTCCTGTAGGTGATGGTGGTGGATGATATAGACGGACTCCATGATGGCGGCGGTATCCTCCGCCGTCATCGTCGCCTCCTTGTCATAGGAGATGCTGGCGGCCATGTGCCGGTGGGTCAGATAGGTATAGTGGTCCCAGGGGAGCTCCGGCGCTTTTTCCCGGTATTCCTTGTCCTGCATGATCTGTAAGGTCTTTTTGACGAGCTGTATTCGCTCGCTGGGGGTTTTGAATTTGCCCAGGGCGATGTTGGCGCGGGAGCGCACGATGTATCCCTTGGTTTCCGTGTCCTCGATTTCATCGAAGTATTTCAGGTAGGCCGCCGCCTCGGTGAAGCACAGCCGCATCTGAATCATATACGGCTGCACGTCTGCCAGCTCCAGCCCAACCAGCCTGTTGCACAGGCTGTTGCGTCCTATGCCCAGCCAGTACAGGTGGCGGATTATGGCGGACCGGTCCTGCTTTTGCCGGGCCAGGGTGAGCAGCGCCTGGCGGATCTGGCAGAACAGCCCGTCGTCCGGGTTCCCGGCGGTGTTGAGGAGCTGGGCGGAAAACTCCTCCAGCTCTTTCAGCTCCGTCTGGCTGGCCGCAAACAGGTTGTCCAGCACCGGAAACAGGTTGCGGCGCAGCAGCTCCATGTTTCGCCGGGCCGTCTGCATCACCAGCGCACGGTTTTCCAGGAGCTGGGCGGTATACGCTTCGAAGGACGGGACGGCCGGACAGGCCGGCCTGTTCAGCGCGGCAATTTGCCGTAGGTTGGCGATATACTCCTCCTGATAAGGCTGCATTGATATCATCTCTTTCCTGTTTGTCCGGGTTCAGCGGTCTGACGTTGGCTTCAGGTGGCTGCGCAGAGTTTCCAGCAGACGGTCCAGGTCCACCGGCTTTGAGATGTGCTCGTTCATGCCGGATGCGCGGGACAGCCGGACGTCCTCCAGAAATGCGTTGGCCGACATGGCTACAATCCAGATGCTGGCCGCGTCTGGCCGGGGCAGGGCGCGGATGTGCCGGGCGGCCTCGCAGCCGTCCATTACCGGCATCTGGATGTCCATGAAGACAATGTCATACCAGCCCTCCGGGGCCCGTTCAAACATTTCCACCGCCTGCTGGCCGTTGTTGGCCACCTCCACCTGGACCCCGGTCATCCCCAGCAGTTCTATGGCGATCTCCTGGTTCAGCTCGTTGTCCTCCACCAGCAGCACCCGGCTGCTGCTGTAGTCCAGCTCATCGTCTGCGGAGAGCTGAATTCCGGTCCCGGCGGTACGCACCGACGTGGACAGCGTTTCCAAAAGCCTGCTGCGCAGTAGTGGGCAGGGGACAAAGGCGTTGATCCCGGCTCGGGTGGCTCGGTACTCGATGCTGGGCCAATCTGTCTCCGACACCAGCAGGATGGGAAATTCAGGTCCGGCAAGCTGCCGCACATGGGCGGCTACATCCAAAACAGGCATATCCGACAGCTCCTGTCCCCGCAGCAGGGCGCAGGGCATCCGGCCCTCGTACTGGGCCTCGGTGAGCCAAGTGACTGCATCCAGGCCGGTGCAGTGCCGCACCGGCTCCAGTCCGCCGGAGCGCAGATGGGCTATAAGCTGTTCGGCCCTTTCGTCCCGGCTTTCCGCCACCAGCACGGCGGCGGCGGTGGGGAGGGCCAGCTCCCGGTGGGGCTGGTGAGAGACCAGAAGGGGCACTGAGATCCGGAACAGGCTGCCCTTGCCCTCCTCGCTCTCCACGCTGACTTGGCCGTTCATGCTTTCGGTAAGCCGCTTGACGATGGCCATACCAAGGCCGGTGCCCTCGATGCGGCTCATGGTGGTGTTGTTCACCCGCTCAAAGGGGAGGTAGATGCGCTCCAGGAATTCCTGGCTCATGCCGACGCCGTTGTCCCGGCAGGTAAAGTCCAGCCAGACGGAGGGCTCTCCTCCCTCCGGGCCGGGCCGCTGGGAAAACATCACCTGGATATGCCCGCCGTCCGGGGTGTATTTTACCGCGTTGTTCATGATATTGACCACGATCTGCCGCAGGTGTAGGGGATCGCCCACCAAGTTTTCTTCCAGCATCGGCCCC
>CATJRT010000172.1 GCA_949742895.1 uncultured Eubacteriales bacterium
GACGGCTTCACCCTCCACGACCTGTACACCTACAACGGCAAGCACAACGAGGCCAACGGCTGGAACAACACCGACGGCGCCAACGACAACAACAGCTGGAACTGCGGCGCGGAGGGGGAGACGGACGACCCGGGGATCAAAGCCCTGCGCAGCCGGATGGTGCGCAATGCCTTTGCCTTGCTGATGTGTTCCCGCGGCATTCCCATGTTCCTGGCAGGGGACGAGTTTGGCAATACCCAGTTCGGCAACAACAACGCCTATTGCCAGGACAACATCACCTCCTGGCTGGACTGGTCCCTGCTGGAGCGCAACCGGGACCTGTTTGAATTTTTCCAGTATATGATACGTCTGCGCAAGCGGTACCGTATCCTCCGCACCAACCTGAGCAGCGGGGCCTGCGGTTTCCCGGATGTGAGCTTCCACGGGCTGACCCCATGGAAGGAGAAGTTTGAGCAGCACGAGCGGTATGTGGGTGTGCTATTTGCCGGCTGGGAGAGGGAGAGCGGTCCCCAGCTGGTCTATGTGGCATCCAACGCCTATTGGGATTCGATGGATGCCTTGCTGCCCCAGCTTCCTTCATCCATGTCCTGGGAGGTGGCTGTGGACACCTGGTGGGAGAAGCAGGACATCTGGCCCATGCAGGGAGATGTGTTTACCATCCATCCCCGCAGTGTGATGGTGTTTGTGGCCAAGTGATGCAGGGACAAAAGGGCCGGTGCGCTGTGCACACCGGCCCTTTTGTTATTTTAGCGGGAAGATAATGTCCAGAGATGAGAACGTGTCTCCGCCCAACAGGAGGGGATACATCAATTATTTCCTGAGGAAAAGGACGCCCAGGGTATTGGGGCCGCAATGGCAGGAAATGGTGCAGCCTGCCACCGTATGGATGACCTCTTGGAAGCCGAATTCCCGCACAACCTGCTCCACGGCGGCGGGGATGGCGGGATCACAGCGGGTGTGGACGATAACGATGCGGTCCGTCTGCACGGCTTTGCCGGCGAGCTGGTCTCGCACATAGTCGGGAAGCACCTTGTCAAAGGCGCCCCGGTACTTCTTACCTACAGTCATTTTGCCATCGGCCAGCACGATACAGGGCTTCAGCTTCAGCAGGTTGGCTCCCAGGGCCACCACCGAGGAGCACCGCCCGCCCTTGGCCAGATAGTCCAGCTTATCCACCACAAAGGTGGTATCCACCTTATCGACCAGGTCGCTCAGCATAGCCAGGATGTTCTCGATGCTGTCTCCCCGCTGGGCGGCGGCAGCGGCCTCCAACACCAGCAGGCCTTGGCCTGCAGTGAGGTTGCGGGAGTCCACCACGTGGATGTTGGGATAGTCCTCTGCCGCCACCAGGGCGTTTTGGTAGCAGCAGGAGAACTCGCTGCCGATGGTGATGTGGAGCACATGATCGTATTTGGGGGACAGCTCAGCGAACAGAGCCTGGTAGTCGGCAATGTTGACGGCGGCAGTGGAGGGCAGGCTACCGCCCCCGTCCACGTGATGGAAAATGGCCTCCGGGTCGGAATCCACGCCGTCTTGGTAGGTATTTCCGCCGAAGGAGACGTACAGGGGGATTAAAGTGATCTCGTAGCGCTCCAGCAGTCCGGCAGGCAGGTCGCAGGTGCTGGTGGCGGTGACTTTGATGGACATGGTTTGGCCTCCGTTTTATATATTGATGAGAAGGACAGGCCCGGCAGGCGGGCATAAATTGAATGGATTATACCAGATGGGCGGGGAAATTGCAAGCGGTCACAGGGCCCGACCGGAAATTTGACAGGACCTGCCTTGATTTTTCTCAGCGGCGATGATATCATAAATCCTGTGAAACGGCAGGAAAGGCGGGGGACTGCATGACCCAGAGTGAGCTGGACAAGCTGTTGGCCCTGGTCATTGCCCAGGCCAGGACCATCCGGATACCTGTCTCCCCAGCCATCGACCCCCGCGTCCGCCTCAACTGCCGGGCACGGACCCGCTTTGGCTGCTGTATCCGCCGGGGCGGAGCGTATACCATCGAGCTGGCGGAGCAGCTTGCCCGGGAGGGGGAAGAGGGGGCTGTTCTCCAGGTGCTGGCCCACGAGGTGTTGCATACCTGCTATGGCTGCTCCAACCATGGCAAGCGCTGGCAGGGCTACGCCCGGCGGATGAACGCCGCCTACGGCTACCACATCCGCCGCACCGACGGCTACAATTCTTTGGGGCTTGAGGACCGGCGTCCGGTGCGGTACTGGGTGGTGTGCGGCAAATGCGGCCGCCGCATCCCCCGGATGAAACGATCCCCCCTGGTGGACCATCCTGAGCGCTACCGTTGCCGCTGCGGCGGGACGCTGTGGGTGGAGCAGGCGGAACAAGAGAACGAGAGAGGAAGGTTTTCCCAATGAAACGAAGCGCAGGTATTTTGATGCCCATTTTTTCCCTGCCATCCCCCTATGGGGTCGGGACCATGGGGCAGGCGGCACGGGATTTCATCCGGTTCCTGAAGGCAGGGGGCCAGGGCTACTGGCAGCTCCTCCCTGTGGGCCCCACCAGCTATGGGGATTCTCCATACCAGTCTTTCTCTTCCTTTGCCGGGAACCCCTACTTCATCGACCTGGATGATCTGGCGGCGGACGGGCTGCTGGAGCCGCCAGAGTACCAGAGCATTGACTGGGGCGGGTCGGATAAGGTGGACTACGGTCTGTTGTACGAAAAACGCTATCCGGTGCTGTGCCGTGCGGTGGAGCGGCTGCTGGCCGCGCCGCCTGCGGACTATGCCGCCTTCTTGAAGGAAAACGGCGATTGGCTGGAGGACTACGCCCTGTTTATGGCCCTGAAGGGGGAGAACGGCGGCGTGTCCTGGCGGCAGTGGCCGAAGGAGGAACGTCTGCGGGAGGAGAAGGCCATGGCCGCTGCGGAGAAGCGGCTGGCGAAGGAGCTGGATTTCTGGCGGGGGGTGCAGTACCTGTTTTTCCGCCAGTGGGACAAGCTGGCGGCACTGTGCCATGAGAACGACGTGTCCATCATCGGCGACCTGCCAATCTACGTGGCAGGGGACAGTGCCGACGTGTGGGCGGCCCCCAAGCAGTTCCAGCTTGATGAAGATATGGACCCCATTGAGGTGGCGGGTTGTCCGCCGGACGCCTTTACCGAGGACGGCCAGCTCTGGGGCAATCCCCTGTTTGACTGGGAGGGGATGAAGAAGGACGGCTACCGCTGGTGGATGCGGCGCATCGGCTTCCAGTTCCGGCTGTTCGACGTGCTGCGCATCGACCATTTCCGGGGCTTTGACGAGTATTACGCCATCCCCTACGGAGACGAGACCGCCCGGAACGGTCGTTGGCGGCCTGGGCCTGGCCTGGCGTTCTTCCGGGCGGTGGAGAAGGAGTTCGGCCCCCGGAGCATTATCGCGGAGGACCTGGGCTTCCTGACCGACTCGGTGCGGGAGATGCAGCGGGCCACCGGTTACCCCGGGATGAAGATTTTGGAGTTCGCCTTCGACAGCAAGGGGAGGGACAGCGAGTACCTGCCCCACCGCTACGAGCACAACTGTGTGGTATATGTGGGTACCCACGACAACGAGACCTGGCTTGGCTGGATGGAGTCCGCGCCGAAGCGGGACGTGGGCTACGCCAAACGTTATCTGCGCCTCACCCGCCGGGAGGGGTACGCCTGGGGCGTTATGCGGGGCGCGTGGGCCAGCGTGGCTGACCTGGCGGTGATGCAGATGCAGGACCTGCTGGAGTTGGGGACGGAGGGACGCATCAACACCCCGTCTACCCTGGGCGGGAACTGGCAGTGGCGGATGCTGCCGGGACAGGCGGACGGGAAGCTGGCGGAGCGGCTGCTCCGGGCTGTGCGGCTATATAACCGCGCACCCAGGCCACCGAAAAAGGCCGAAGCACCCAAGCAGGCAGTGCAGCCGGTGGAAACCCCTGATTTTGGTCATTTTGACCGTTGACCGGCGGGGGGAAGCGGGGTATACTTTCCGCAGAAATAAGGCGTATACCATTGTTGCCGCGCCTCGCCTGTTCGCGGTGCGCGGCTTTCGTCGAAGCAGAGGCCGCTCAACTCCGCTTCCGCCTTTGGCGAAAACTGTGTTCGCTTCCCCGCTTCTCTCCCCTCCCCATAAAGCCACAGGACGGCTTTGCGGGGGCCCCGTATGGGCAAGCTCGCTGCTCGCGACGGTTCAAAACGCCTACATTTTGAAAGGAGATTAAACCTCATGGATGTCAAAACCCGGCTTCAGGAAATCGCCCAGACCCGCTATGGCCAGGAGTTGGCCCAGTGCAGCGACGGCCAGCTTTACCATTCCCTGCTCCAACTCACCCAAAAGCTGTCCCAGGCCAGGCCCGCCCCCGCAGGGGAACGGAAGCTGTACTACTTTTCAGCTGAATTCCTGGTGGGCAAGCTGCTGAGCAACAATCTGCTGGCGTTGGGCATCTACGACCAGGTGCGCCAGACACTGGCCGAGTGCGGCCATTCCCTGTCCGCAGTAGAGGCCATGGAGCCGGAGCCCTCCCTGGGTAACGGCGGCCTGGGCCGTCTGGCGGCCTGCTTTTTGGATTCCATCGCCGCCCTGGGCCTGCCCGGCGACGGCGTTGGCCTGAACTACCATTATGGCCTGTTCCACCAGAAGTTCAGCCACAACAAGCAGAATGAGCAGCCCGACCCCTGGATTGAGGAGGAGGGGTGGCTGATCTCCACTGGCGAGCGCTTTGAGGTGTCCTTTGGCTCCGGGCCAGTGAAGGCTGTGCTGTACGACATCGCCGTCCCCGGGGCGCACTCCGGCGTGGCCAACCGGCTGCACCTGTTTGACGTGGAGCACCCCGCTCCTGCTCCAGACAGCGGCATCGACTTCGACAAGACCGACCTGCCCGCCCAGCTCACCTCCTTCCTCTATCCCGACGACAGCGACGAGGCAGGGCGGCTGCTGCGGGTGTACCAGCAGTACTTTATGGTGTCTGCCGGGGCGCAGCTCATTTTGAAGGAGCTGGAAGAGCGGGGCTATGGCCTGCGGGACCTCAGCGCCCATGTGGCCATCCAGATCAACGACACCCACCCCTCTATGGTCATCCCCGAGCTGGTCCGGCTACTCACCCAGCGGGGCCTGTCCATGGACGAGGCGGTGGCGCAGGTGTCCAAAACCTGCGCCTACACCAACCACACCATCTTGGCCGAAGCTCTGGAGAAGTGGCCTATGCACTTCATCGAGACGGTGGCGCCCCAGCTTGTGCCGGTCATCCGGGAGTTGGATAAGCGGGCCAAAGCTACCCATTCCGACCCCAGGGTGGCCATCATCCAGACTGCAGAGAGCAAGGACAAGGATTCCCAGGAGATCGTCCACATGGCCCACATGGACATCCACTATGGCTATACCGTCAACGGCGTGGCGGCGCTTCATACAGAGATACTGAAAAAGTCCGAGCTGAAGCCCTTCTGTGACATTTACCCCGAAAAATTCAATAACAAGACCAACGGCGTCGCTCTGCGGCGCTGGTTGGAGGTGTGCAATCCCCAGCTTGCCGCGCTGCTGGACGAGTGCGTGGGGCCCGAGTGGCGCACCGACGCCGGGCGTCTGAACCGGCTGACCGACTTCCAGAACGACAGCGCGGTGCTGGAGCGGATGCTGGCCATCAAGGCAGAGAAAAAGCGGGAGATGGCCGAGGTGTTTGCGAAGGAGCAGGGTATCGTCCTTGACCCTGAATCTGTGTTTGACATTCAGGTGAAGCGGCTGCACGAGTACAAGCGGCAGCAGATGAACGCCCTGTATGTCATCCACAAGTATCTGGAAATCAAGGCGGGCAAAACTCCGGCGCGGCCCGTCACGGTGATCTTCGGGGCCAAGGCCGCCCCGGCCTACGTCATGGCCAAGCACATTATCCACCTGATCTTGTGCCTGCGCAAGCTCATCGAAAGCGATCCCCAGGTGCGGCCCTGGCTCCACGTGGCTATGGTGGAGAACTATAACGTCACTTGGGCGGAGCGGCTTATCCCGGCCTGCGATATCTCGGAGCAGATTTCCTTGGCCTCCAAGGAGGCCAGCGGAACCGGCAACATGAAGTTTATGGCCAACGGCGCGGTTACACTGGGTACCATGGACGGGGCCAACGTGGAGATTGCGGAGTTGGTGGGCGCGGACAACATCTACACCTTCGGCGCGCAGAGCGACGCGGTAATCCGAATGTATGCCGGACAGGGAGAGAAAAAGGGTGCCGACGGGCGCAGCTATCTGCCCCTGGACTTCTACCACCGTCCGGCGGTGGAGCGGCTGGTGGACTTCCTGGTTTCCCCGGAGCTGCTGAGCCTGGGCGACCCGGCGGCGCTGTCCGCGCTGTGGTGGGACATGAAGAACAAGGACTGGTTTATGGCTTTGCTGGATGTGGAGGAGTATATCACCGTCCGGGACCGGGCCATCGCTGATTACGGCGACCGCGCCGCCTGGGCGAAGAAGATGATAGTGAACACGGCCCGCAGCGGCTATTTCTCCAGCGACCGCACCATTGCCCAGTACGATCAAGACATCTGGCATCTGCGCTGAGGACAGGTTCTAAGGCCGCAGGTGGAAGGACTGTCCCTGCCGGGAGACAAGGACGGTCCTTCTCTGGGATTGGGGCAATTCGTACCGGCAAAGACGGATTTTTTTGCAAATCTTAAATTGTATCCGGCCCCTTTTTGATGTATACTTGCATCAAAGCCGCCTTTGGGCGGTGAAATGTCCGAAAAGGAGGAATTACCCATGCGTTATCAAATCAGCGGCGAGCCCATGCCCGTGGTTATCTGCGACGTGGAGGCCAATGAGTCCATGATTACTGAGAAGGGCTCCATGGTCTGGATGTCCCCTAATATGGAGATGCAGACCAGCGCCGGCGGCATTGGCAAAGCCTTTGGCCGGATGTTCTCCGGCGAGTCCATGTTCCAGAACATTTACACTGCCCGTGGCGGTCCGGGCATGATCGCCTTTGCCGCCAGCTTTCCTGGTTCTATCCGTGCGGTGGAGATTACTCCGAATCGGCCGGTGGTGGTGCAGAAGTCGGGCTTTCTGGCCTCGGAGTCCGGGGTGGAGCTGTCCGTGTTCTTCCAGAAGAAGGCGGCGGCCGGGTTCTTCGGCGGCGAGGGCTTCATCCTGCAAAAGCTCTCCGGCCATGGTACGGCGTTCATCGAGCTCGACGGTTCGGTGGTGGAGGACGACCTCCAGCCTGGCCAGCAGATCGTGGTGGACACCGGCAACCTGGCCATGCTCGACGCCACCTGCTCCGTGGATGTGCAGACGGTGAAGGGCGTGAAGAACGTGCTGTTCGGCGGCGAGGGTCTGTTCAACACTGTGGTTACCGGCCCAGGCAAGGTGGTGCTCCAGACCATGCCCATCAGCAACTTCGCTGCGGCGATTGCGGGCATCCTGCCCTCCAAATGAGTTTTTGGATACCCCGCCCGCTGGGCGGGGTATCGTCATATCTCAGCAGCGGTCGCAGGCATCCTGCCCTCTAAATAACGTCAGGCAGCCCGCTTGCAAGACGATTGGTTGTCGAGCGCAAATCGTTCGATTTTGTTCATGCAAGTAATGAGCGAAGGTTCTTTTTGTATACTTTTTCTTTCAAGAAAAAGGTATCATCCGGCCCGGCGCTGGTTGCCGCAGTCCTGACTGCAGGCGGAGCAATCGTGGGTGCAGGCCCACAGACGGCTGGCGGTTTCATCCCACGCTGCGGCGTAGCTGTCGCACTTGGCGCACAGGTGCTCTACGCTCTCGGGGGATTGCAGGTCGGTGGATCTCGCCCTGGTGTGCGCCACCATTTTCCGCAGCTTTTCCGGGTTCTCCAGCATGGGGCAGGGCTTCAGATGGTTGTCGTTGAAGGGCTGGCCGTCGTGGTATGCCATGAACATGGGGGAGCGCAGGCAGTCCAGCAGGGACATCTCCCGGATGTTGCAGTCAGAGTAGTGGACGAACACGCAGGGGTCCACGTCCCCGTTGGCGTTGATGTGGAGGTAGCGCCGTCCTCCGGCGATGCAGCCGCCCACGTACTCGCCGTCGTTCTGGAAGTCCAGGATAAACAGGGGCTTGGTCTTGCGGTAGGCTCGGATGCGGCTATACATGGCCTCCCGCTGCTCTGGAGAGGGCAGCAGCTCCGGGGCGGCATCGTTGCCCACGGGCATATAGTGGAAATACCAGGAGAATTTGGCCCCCCATTCCACGAGCTGGTCCACGAACTCCTCCGAGCTGATGGAGTCCAAGTTGGCGCTGGTGTAGCAGCAGGAGGTGCCGAAGGGCAGCTTCTTCGCCTTGAGGATATCCATGGCATGGCGCACCTTCTGGAACACGCCGTCCCCCCGGCGGCCGTCGGTGGCCTCCTCAAAGCCCTCCACGCTAATGGCGGGGACGAAGTTCTTCACCCGGAGCATCTGGTCGGCGAAGTCCTCGTCGATAAGAGTGGCGTTGGTGAAGCACAGGAAGATGCAGTCGCTGTGCTTGTTGCACAGGGCGATGAGGTCGTTTTTGCGCACCATGGGCTCGCCGCCGGTGTAGATGTAGATGTATACGCCCAGCTTTTTGCCCTGAGTGATGATGCTGTCGATCTCATCGAAGGTGAGGTTCAGCCTGTTGCCGTACTCCGCCGCCCAGCAGCCGGTGCAGTGGAGGTTGCAGGCGGAGGTGGGGTCCAGCAGAATGGCCCAGGGGATGTTGCAGCCGTACTTTTCCCGCATCTCCTCCTGCATCCCCCAGCCGATGAGGTTGCCGTTGAGCATGAAGTTCTCAAAGAAGGTCCGGCGCACCTCGCCGTCGATGTCGGTCCACATACTGCACAGCAGGCGGTACCAGTTGTTGTCCGGGTCCTCGATGATCCTGCGGAAAGCGGCCCGCTGGACGGGGAAGCTGTTGGGGCCGTTCCCCGCGAACCGGTCCACCCAGTCCATCAGCTTGGGGATGTTGGCGTCCGGATCCTTGTCCAGGTAGCCGTAGAGGGTGCGGAAGCCCGCTTTTTTCACGCTGTTCATCATGGTCATAGTTTATCGTTCCTTTCCTTCTGCTCTTTGGGAGCGGTCCCTGTGTCGATCATAACGGCTGAGTGTATCCGTCTCATTGCCGCTGTGTTTGCGTAGCATTAAAATACGCCTGTTTCGGCCGTCGTTCCATAGACAGAAAGCCGGACCGTGTCTGTTTTTTAGACACGGTCCGGTTTTTTGTCAAAATGTATTGGGTATTGCCGAAATTCGGCGGCTTGACACGAAATGAAAAGTGTGAAGTTTAGTTTGTCCGTCCCTTTTGAGCCAGCCGTTCCAGCATGAAATCCACACAGCCTTCCATCAATGCAAGGAAATCGTCCATGCGCTGGATGACGCGGGTGGGCATCCCGCGCTCTACCCAGCTCAGTACGATGCTGGCCAAGGCTTGGGTGAGCAGCTCCGTCACGAAGCTGGCCTGATCTTCCGTAACGCTGTACCGCTGAGCGGCAGGACGCACCCGGGCCGCCACCAGCGGCGTTGCCCAGCGGCGCAGATCGTGTTCGACGTAACTGCGCTCATAGGCCCGGTAAACATTGAGCACCAGGGTCCTGTTCTCCTGTAGTAAAGTCATGGTCTGTTCCAATGCCTTTTTCCAATCTTCCGGGTCGGATATCCCCAGTTCCTCGGTCAGCATCTGTATGGCGTAGTCCACTACGCCGTACAGGTCGGAGAAATGGTAATAGAACGCCTGCCGGGAGATGCCGCACCGTTCCACCAGCTCGGTGACGGTGATGTCGTCAAGCTGCTTGGTCCGGAGCAGCTCGCCCAGGGTCTCCAAAATTTCGATTTTAGTAGATTTTGCCATGTAAAGCCCCCGTTTGCCTAATATTTTGTAAAATTATAGCTGGTTTCGTCCCACGGCGCAAGAGGAAGAATTTTGACATAATCTGCGGTTTGTCAAAGAATAATGTGTCCATGCCGGCGGCATACTTCTTAGGAGAAAATTTGTCCGAAAGATAGGAGCATTTGGTGCAAGGGGGACGTATTATTGTGGAGGAGAAAAATACCAAACGGCTGTGGTACAGCTTGGCAGGGGGCGCGGCAGGGCTGGTGAACGGCTTTTTTGGCGGAGGAGGCGGCATGGTGCTGGTGCCGCTGCTGGCGGGGAAGTGTGGGCTGGACCAGCGAAAGGCCTTCGCCACATCAGTGGCAGTGATCGCGCCGCTATGCACCCTGTCGGCGGGGATCTACTGGATGCGGGGCGATTTGGACCTAATGGCCGCGCTGCCCTACCTGGCTGGGGGACTGGTTGGGGGCTTTGCAGGCGGCAAGGTGTTCAAAAAAGTTTCTATGGTTTGGCTGCGGCGGGGGTTTGCCCTGCTCATCCTGTACGGTGGCGTGAGGGCGCTGCTGTGATTGGCTGGATGATTGCCGCACTGGCGGGGGCGGTGACCGGTGTGCTGTCCGGCTTTGGTGTGGGAGGTGGCTCCCTGCTGCTCATCTATATGACCAGCTTTGCTGGTGTCCCCCAAAATCTGGCCCAGGGAATTAACCTGCTCTATTTTCTGCCTGCTGCGGGGGCGGCCCTGCCTGCCCACTTCAAGAACGGGTGTGTAGAAAAGGCGGCGCTGCTCCCTGCGATTTTGGCGGGATTGGTGGGGACGGCTTTGGCGGCTTGGGTGGCTACGTCGCTGGATGTGGAGCTGCTGCGTAAGTGCTTCGGCGGATTTTTGCTGATTATTGGCCTGAGAGAGCTGTTTCGGAAGGGATAACTGGAAAAAATTTTCTGATAACGACATTCTGACAACAATAGGCAAAGTAGTAGATTAAATGCAGAAAAGGATTTTCGTCCTTTTTCTGCATTATTTTTTTACCCAAACGGGCATGGAAACGGTGAAAAGGGGTGATTCA